>DATDGA010000465.1:0-4035 GCA_036522335.1 Burkholderiales bacterium | reverse complement strand
CGCCGGTGTTTCGTTGCCGCCCTGGTCCCACGTCAGGGCCGTGACGCTCAGCACCGGTGTCGCCGGATTGAGCGTCCAGTTCGCGGCATCTGGCGAGGTGAAGCGGTAGATCTGGACCGGCGAAGAAGCGGGCCCCGCCGGGGGAAAACCCAGATTGGAGGACGCGTACATCCAATACTCCGCGCCCACCTTGAGGACGTGGGGATCATTCCAGTCGGCGTTGGCGAAGCCGCTGGAGATCTGAAGCTCAGGCGCCGTCCCGCCCTGAAAGCACGCGGGCACGAGCTTGCTCGCGTCCAGCGTCGGGCCCGGGGCGGTGCCGCCCGAGGATCCGGATCCCCCGCCGCAGGACACGGCGAGCCCGAGCACGCCAACGACGGCTACGGTACGGAGGATCGCGCGCGCAGGGCGCCCTGGGAACGCTTCCATGACGATCCGGTCATTCTACGCGGGCGCAACGCGGACGTCGTCCGGTCTGGGGGCAAGAAAAAGGCCTGCGCTGGGTCTCGTTCCCCGTGATATCGCGGTAGACGAGCTCGCGGGTGTCGAAATCGTATTCCGGATGCGTGCCATCGTTCCAGTTCTCGGTGAAGTGCATGTAGAAGGGCACGTAGGCGCGGCCGCAAAGGAAGGCGATTGGGTTCGGTTGAACAAGACGGCGACCTCCATGTGAGTAAAGTGCGCGCCAGCAACCGCGAGCCGCACGCGCCGATCATTGGAGCACTGCGATATTGCAGAGAGACGGTCCGGGACGAGCCGGGGTGACCGCTGTCGGACCCCGGAGTCGCGAGAAGAGTTCCGGCAGGATTCGTGCCGGTCGGGCACCGCTGTCGTGCAAAGGCGACAGCGGCAATTCCGGCTACAAGGTCGCGCCCGGCTGCCCCAGCGCCTTCTCCGCGAGCTGCTTCACGATCCACTCATAGGCGTCGTCCACCGAGTCGGTGCGGTGCATGAGCTCGATGTCCTCGGGGTTGATGGTGCCGTGGCGCGCGAGGGCGTCGAAGTCGATGACTTCGCGCCAGTACTCGGTGCCGAACAACACGATGGGCATGGGCTTTTTCATCTTGCGCGTCTGCACCAGCGTCAGCAGCTCGAACAGCTCGTCCAGGGTGCCGAAGCCGCCCGGGAACACGATCACCGCCTTCGCAAGGTAGGCGAACCAGAACTTGCGCATGAAGAAGTAGTGGAAGTGGAAGGCGAGCTCGCGCGTGACGTACTTGTTGTCGAATTCCTCCACCGGGATGGAGATCGTGAGGCCGACGTTCATGCCGTGCGCCTCGGCCGCTCCGCGGTTCGCCGCCTCCATGATTCCCGGGCCGCCGCCGGTGCACACCACGAAGCGGCGCTCCTCGCGGTCGAGGTCCTTCGACCATTTCGTCAGGCGCGTCGCGAGCTCGCGGGCGGCTTCGTAGTAGACGGACATCCCGAGCGCCGTCTGCGCCCGCTCCCGGTCCTTGGCGCTCTTCGCCTTGTGCAGCATGGCCTCGGCGTCCTCGTGCGACTTGACGCGCGCCGAGCCCATGAACACGATGGTGTCGTCGATCTTGTGGTGGTCGAAGCGGCTCTTGGGCTCGAGATACTCCGACAGGATGCGCAGGGCGCGGCCGTCCCTGCTCTCGAGGAAGCCCGAGTTCTGGTAGGCCTTGGTGGAGGCGCGCTTGCGTTCGGTCATGTGCGCATGTTACCCGGCCTTGCTCGATCCCGGCTCCTCCGGAAGCGAGACCGCCGTACCGGTCTCCACAGAGCGGACCACCGCTTCGAAGGCGGCGACGGTCTGCAGCATCTGCGAGGGTGAAATCGGGAACGGGGCGCGATTCTCGATTGCGTCGGCAAAGGCTTCGAGCTCCGCGAGCTGCGAGTCCACCGGCTCCATCTCCAGGCGCCGCAGCGGCTTGCCGCTCATCCGCAGCACGAGCTCGGTCTCTCCGAGCACTTCGGCCGAGCCTCGGGTGCCGAACGCGTGGATGCGCCAGTAGAGCGGCGTCGCGCGCACCGTGGCGAGCAGGCCGCTCGTGCCGTCGGCGAACTCGATGAGCGCAAACACCGTATCGAGCGGAGCGGGCGGCGGCTTGCGCTCCAGAATCCGTCCATATACGCGCCGCACCGGCCCGACGAGGCCGACGAGGGCGTCGAGCGCATGCAGGCCGGCGCCGGTCATGCCGCCGCCGGGCGACTCGGAAGGCAGCGTGCGCCAGCCCTCCGCCACGTTGTTGGAGTGCTCGTTGCTGTTGTGTCCCTCGACGTGGAGGATCTGCCCGAGTGCGCCCGACTCGATCACGCGCCTGAGCTCGCGCATCGCCGGCCACCAGCGCCGGTTGTGTCCGGCCCCGAGGACCACGCCGGCGCGCGCGCACGCGGCTACCATGATGCGCGCGTCGGTCGCAGTCAGCGCGAGCGGCTTTTCGCAAAAGACCGGTTTGCCCGCACGCGCGCAGGCGACGACCTGCTCGCGATGCAGCGAATGAGGCGTGACGAGGACGAGTGCCTGCACGGCGGGATCGGCGAGCGCTTCGGCGAGGTCGGACGAGGGACTGAAGCCGTGCCGCGCGCCAAGATCGCGCGCGACACCGGGCACCGCGTCTACGCCGCGCACGAAGCGGATTCGCCTGCTCTTGCCCTGCACCGAGTCGAGAAAACCTCTTCCCCACCGGCCGAGGCCGACGATGGCGGCGTCGATCATGTGCGTCCGGCTGCGTCGCTGCGCGCCGATGGGCGGCCCGTCCGCATCCGCCGCCGCTCCGATGGCGCGCCGGACGGGACCTCCGCGCGGTTCACTCCGGCTGGATGCCCGCTTCCTTCGCTTCCCGCGACCATTTGATAATTTCGCTCTTGATGTATTCCGCGAACCGGTCCGGGTTCATGGGTGCGACATCGAGCCCCATGATCCCGAGGCGCGTCCTGATATCGGGCCTGGTGATGCTCCTGTTGACGGCGTCGTGGAGCCTGTCGACGACGTTGCGCGGCGTGCCGGCGGGCGCGACCAGGCCGTACCACAGGACCGTTTCGAAGCCGGGCAGCTCCTCGGCAATCGCCGGAATATCGGGCGCGAGCGGAGTACGCGCGAGCGAGGTGACACCGAGGCTTTTCATCCTGCCGCCCTTGATCTGCGCGAGCCCGACCGCGAAGTCCGCGAAGGTGAACGAAACCTGGCCCGAGAGCGTGTCGGCGACGGCGAGCGGCACACCCTTGTAGGGCACGTCCACGGTGGAGAATTTGCCGAGGGACTTGAGCTTGGCGATCGACACCTGCGTGCCGGCGGAGCCGTAGCCCGCCGTCAGCCCGCCGGGTGCGCTCCGCGCACGGGCGACGAATTCACGAAGGTTCTGCGCCGGAAAATCCGAGCGCACCATCAGCATCATCGAGGTCGTGATCAGGCGGATGATCGGGGCGAAGTCCTTCGCCGGATCGTACTGGAGGTTCCTGAACAGCGCGACGTTGGCCGCCTGCGTGGTGTTGGTGGTGATGAGGATGGTGTAGCCGTCGGGTGCGCTGCGCGCCACTTCGGCGGCGCCCACGGCGCCGAGCGCGCCCGAGCGGTTCTCGACGACAAAAGGCTGACCGAGGGATTCGTGCAGTTCCTGGCTCAGGATGCGGGCGACCTGATCGGGCCCGGCTCCGGCGGGAAAGGGCACGACAAGCTTCACCGGATGGCTGGGGTAATCCTGCGCGGGGGCGGTCGCCGCGGCGCCTGCAAGAGCGATCGCGCAGATGAGCTTCAGCATGGCGCCTCCGGGAAACCTCGCGGGGGCAGTGTATCCGGACACTTCGGACTTTCGCAAGCTGCGACGCCGTACAATGAGTTCGTTCAGATCACCATCGGGAGACGCAGATATGGATACGGGGGAACTCTACGAGCGGGGACTCAAGCTTCGGAAGAAGATATTCGGCGGCGGCGAGGTCGAGAAGCGCATGCAATCGATGGGCGACTTCGGCGCGCCGCTGCAGAACATCGTCAACGCCTACGCGTACGGCGACATCTGGGCGCGCCCGGGGATGGAGCGCAAGATGCGCAGCCTGGTGGTCCTCGCGATGACT
>DATDGA010000464.1:0-4182 GCA_036522335.1 Burkholderiales bacterium | reverse complement strand
CTGTGGCGGAGCCGTCGTGCGCTGCACCGTACCCGCCCACCAGCACCGTTCGGTGACGCTGCCCGTGAAAACCGAGAAGCGCGGCTGGCTGCAGCTCGAGCGGGTGACCGTCGACACGCGTTTTCCCCTGGGCCTGATGCGTGCGTGGAGCTATGTGCAGCCCGACATGCGCGCGCTGGTCTATCCACGGCCCGACACCGCCCAGCTGCCCCCGCCGCATTCAGATGCGGACTCCGGCGATGAGATCTCGATGGGCGCGGGAACGGACGATTTCGTCGGCCTTCGGCCCTATCAGGAGAGCGATTCTCCGCACCACGTCGCCTGGAAAGCCTCGGCGCGCGGCGAGCTGCTGCTCACCAAGCTCTTCTCCGGGCGGGCGGCTTCCGAACTCTGGTTCGACTGGGAAGAGATGCCCGCGAACATGCACACCGAGGCGCGGCTGTCCCGAATCACCCGCTGGGTGCTACTCGCCGAGGAGCGCGCGCTGCGCTATGGCTTGAAGCTCCCGGGCGTCACGGTACCGCTCGGCGAGGGATTCTCGCACCGGGAGCGTTGCTTGAAAGAGCTCGCGCTTTGCCATGGCTGATACGAAAGCCACCGGAACGCTGCCGGTCCTGCCGTTTGCGATGCTGGTCGCCGGCGCCGCTCTTGCGGTGGCGCCCCACACCTTGTGGCTGCCCTTCTGGGTCAACGTCACCGCGGCGGTACTGCTCAGCTGGCGCGGGCACATTTCGCTCCGCGCAGGCGCTCTGCCGGCGCGCTGGCTCCTGACCCTGCTGACGCTGACCGGTGCCGCCGGCGTCTATTTGTCCTACCGCACGATCATGGGCCGCGACCCGGGCGTGACCCTGCTCGTGCTGCTTATGTTTCTCAAGCTGCTCGAAACGCGGGCCGTGCGCGACGTTTTCGTCGTCGCTTTCCTCTCCTACTTCGTTGCGCTCGCCAATTTTTTCTATTCCCAGTCCATTCCGACGGCGGTGCTGATGCTGTTCACCGTGTTCGTCATCACGTCCGCGCTGGTCGGGTTCAGCGCGCCGCAGCGACCCCTCGTCGATGACTTGAAGACGGCCGGCCGCATGCTCGCCCAGGCGGGCCCGGTGATGCTCCTGCTTTTCTTCCTGTTTCCCCGGGTACAGGGCCCCCTGTGGGGCGTACCTCAGGACGCTTACAGCGCAGTGACCGGCTTATCCGAGACCATGTCCCCCGGCTCGATCAGCGGTTTGTCCGTTTCGGACGCAATCGCGTTCAGAGTGAAGTTCGAAGGTGCGCCGCCGCCTCGAGCCGGCCTCTACTGGCGCGGACCCGTAATGTCGGATTTCGACGGACTCACCTGGCGCGTGGGCCTGCCTCAGCTGCGCCGCGATATCAGAGTCGAGCCCGGCGGCGGCGCGCCGGCCGACTACGAGGTGACCCTGGAGCCGCACAATCGCAACTGGATGTTCGCGCTGGAAATGCCGACGCGCATCCCGCCGACTGCCCGCCTCACCACCGAGTACCTGGTGATCTCGCTCACGCCGATCCGCAGCCGGATACGCTACGAAATGCGCTCCTCTCCCCAATCGCGGACGGTCGGCGGCGACAATCCCGAGGATCTCGCAATCGCCCTGCGGCTGCCGCGCGGCTTCAATCCCCGTTCGCGGGCGCTCGCGCGCGAGTGGCGCGAATCGCTGCGCGACGACCCCGCGATCGTTCGCCGGGCGATCGAGTTCTACCGCGGCAGCCGCTTCGAGTACACGCTGCAACCTCCGACCCTGAACCGGAATCCCGTGGACGAGTTCCTGTTCGACACCAAGCAGGGATTCTGCGAACACTTCGCCTCGAGCTTTGTATTTCTGATGCGCGCCGCCGGGGTTCCCGCGCGCGTGGTAACCGGTTATCAGGGCGGAGACACGAATCCGGTCGACGGGTATGTGGTGGTGCGCCAGGCGGACGCCCACGCCTGGGCCGAAGTGTGGCTAGCCGGGACCGGCTGGACGCGCGTCGATCCCACGGCCGCAGCCGTCCCGATGCGCGTTGAACTCGGCATCACGGCCGCAGCGCCCAAGGGAGCGGAGTTGCCGCTGCTGATGCGCACCAACCTCGGCTGGCTGAAGAGCATGCGCAACAACTGGGAGGCCCTGACGAACCAGTGGAACCAATGGGTGCTCGGGTACAACCCCGAGCGTCAGCGCGAGATGCTTTCGTGGCTCGGCATGCAACCGAGCTGGCAGACGATGACCGTGATGCTGTTCTGGAGCGTGGCGGGAACGTTGTTGCTGATCGCTCTGTGGCTCCTTCGCGGCATCCGGCGCGAGGATGCGGTGCAGCGCGCGTGGCTGCGCTTCTGCGACAAGCTCGCCCGCAAGGGCCTTGCGCGCACGGGCGCCGAGGGGCCGCTCGACTACGCGGGTCGAGTCGCGGCGCAACTTCCCGTGCGGGGCGACTCGGTGCGCGCCATCGCAGAACTGTACGTCGATCAGCGCTACGGCCGGCGCGCCGACCGCGATTCGATCGGCCGTCTGGAGCACCTCGTTCGGGAATTCAGGCCTTGAATGCCCGCCACAGGGGATACGTCTCCCGACCCACCCCTGAATCGAGGCCCATTCCGTTCAATCTGAAACGGTCAATAGGGCACGTTCTCCTCGCCGCGGCGCTCCTGCTGCCGGGGATCTCCGCGGCCGCCCAGCCGCCCGCCTACGCGCAGCGCAAGGAAGTGAGGCAGTTCATAGAAGAAATGGTGAAAAAACACGGCTTCGCGAGAAAAGACCTCAATCGGATCTTCAGCCAGGCGCAATTCCAGCCGACTATCGTCAAGGCAATGGAGCAGCCCGCTGAAACCGCACTCGCTTCGTGGCAAGCTTATCGCGCCCTGTTCCTGAGCCCGCAACGCATCGAGGCAGGTGTGCAGTTCTGGAACCGCAACGCCGAGCCGCTGGCGCGTGCCGCAGGGGAGTTCGGCGTTCCCGAGGAAATCATCGTGGGCATCATCGGCGTCGAGACCACATATGGACGCAACGTGGGCACTTACAGGGTGATCGATGCACTCTCCACTCTCGCGTTTGACTATCCGAAGCGTGCCCAGTTTTTTCGCGACGAACTGGAGAACTACTTGATGTTCACCCGCGAGGCGGGGATCGATCCCCTGCGCGTGAAGGGATCCTACGCAGGAGCCATCGGCATTCCGCAGTTCATGCCGGGTTCGTACCGGCGGTTCGCGCTGGACTATGACGGCGACGGTCAGACCAATCTCGCCACCAGTCCGGCCGATGCCATCGGTAGCATCGGTAATTTCCTGAAGGCGCACGGGTGGACCCGGGGAGAGCCGGTGGCTTTCGGGGCCGAGGTCACTGGGGAGGGCTGGCGTAAGCTCGTCGAGGCAGGAGTCACGCCAGCGAATCGCGCGGCAGATCTCCCCGGATTCGGAGTCAAGCCTTCCGTTGCGCTGCCGTCTGAAACGCTGTGTGCTCTGATCGAGCTGGAAACGCCCGGCCAGCCGTCGGACTTCCGCGTGACTCTGCGGAATTTCTTCGTCCTGACGCGCTACAACCGCTCCAACCTATACGCCACCGCTGTACTGGATCTCGCCGCGGCGCTCGCCCGGGAGAGGCTTGCGCCCCCAGTACCACCGGTGCCTCCGAATCCCAAATAGGAAATCCATGAACGCCCCCGCGCACCAGTACCGCTACTACGAGTTCATCATGGCGGCGTTCGTCACGGTACTGATCTGCTCGAACCTGATCGGTCCGGCCAAGATCGCGCAAGTTCATCTTCCGCTGATCGGGGCGGTGTCGTTCGGGGCGGGGGCGCTGTTTTTTCCGATCTCCTATGTGTTCGGCGACATCCTCACCGAGGTCTACGGCTACGCCCGGTCGAGGCGGGTGATCTGGGCGGGATTCGCGGGCCTCGCCTTTGCTGCCTTCATGGCCTCGATCGTAGTATGGCTTCCGCCCGCGCCTTTCTGGAAAAACCAGGCCGCCTACGAAATCGCTTTCGGCTCGACCTGGCGTATCGCCGCCGCTTCCCTCCTCGCATTCCTGTGCGGCGAGTTCGTCAACTCGTTCGTGCTGGCGAAGATGAAGATCCTCACGCGGGGCCGATGGCTGTGGACGCGCACCATTGGCTCGACGATCTTCGGCGAAGGCGTCGATTCCCTGATTTTCTATCCGCTCGCGTTCTGGGGCAGCGGGCTGATTCCCGATGACA
>DATDGA010000463.1:0-4078 GCA_036522335.1 Burkholderiales bacterium | reverse complement strand
CATTGTTGTCGTCCGAAAATCTGAAAGAGCGATGTTGCCGACCGCGCGATTTTAGTATGAAAGCCGACGGCCCGCTGTCTCGAATCCGCGTCGTTCTCTCGCGGCCTTCGCATCCCGGCAATATCGGCGCCGCGGCGCGCGCGATGAAAACCATGGGCATCACGCGTCTGGTGCTGGTGCGGCCCAGGAAATTCCCCGATCCGGAGGCGCGCGCCATGGCCACGGGCGCGGCGGACGTGCTCGAGTCGGCGCGGGTTTGCGCGGATCTCGACGCGGCCCTCGAAGGCACCCGCTTCTCGATCGCGATGAGCGCACGCGGCCGCGATCTGTCGCATCCGCCGCTGGCCGCGCGTGCGGCGGCGCAGGAGCTCGTGCGCGCGGCGCAGCGGGACGAAGTCGCCCTGGTTTTCGGCAATGAAACGGTCGGCCTGTCCAACAGGGAAGTCATGCGCTGCGGCCGTATCGCGCGCATTCCGAGCGACGCTGTATACAAGTCGCTGAACCTCGCGCAGGCCGTGCAGGTGATGGCGTACGAAGTGCGCATGGCCGCGCTCGATCCGGGCGTGGCGGTTCCGCGGATCGAATACGCCTCGCACGAGGAGATCGAGAACTTCTACGAACACCTGGAGCGCAGCCTCTACGCGAGCGGCTTCCTGCATCCGCGCTATCCGCGCAGGCTCATGGACCGGCTGCGGCGCTTGTTCGCCCGAGCGCGCCTGGAGAAGGTGGAGGTCAATATTCTGCGCGGCATGCTGGCCGCCTGGGAGCAGGAGAAATCCCCAAAGAAATAGTTGACCAATTCACTAGGGTTTCTGATAATGCCGGGATATCAGCGGCTCGAAACCGATGTTTGCCCGAATCCGAGAAGACATAGCCTGCGTATTCGAACGCGATCCGGCGGCGCGTTCGACGTGGGAAGTCATCACCTGCTATCCCGGTTTTCACGCGCTTCTGATGCACCGGTTCGCGCACGGCTTGTGGCGCATGAAGATGCGCTGGCTCGCCCGGTTCGCGTCGCACGTCTCGCGTTTTCTCACGGGTATAGAGATTCATCCGGGCGCGAGAATCGGCCGGCGGGTGTTCATCGACCACGGCATGGGGGTCGTTATCGGCGAGACCGCCGAGCTCGGCGATGACTGCACTCTGTACCACGGCGTGACCCTCGGCGGGACGACCTGGAACAAAGGCAAGCGCCATCCGACGCTCGGACGCGGGGTCGTCATCGGCGCGGGGGCCAAGGTGCTCGGGCCGGTTACCATCGGCGAGGGCGCGAAAATCGGTTCGAATGCCGTGGTCGTGAAGGATGTTCCCGCGGGCGCCACCGCTCTTGGGATCCCGGCGCGGGTCATTCTCGACGAGCAGGACAAGACCCGCGAGGAAAAGGCGGCCAAGTTGGGATTCTCCGCTTACGCCGTTACGTCCAAGGCGGAGGATGATCCGCTGGCCAAGGCGGTGCAGGGGCTGCTCGACCACAGCGTCGACATGGACAAGCGTATCGATTTGATTCTGAATCAGATCGAGCAGCTTCGGGCCGAGCGCGAAGATACCCAAAAGCAGCTCCGCCTGGGTCCCAAGGTAGTCAACAAATAGTTGATTGATTTCCTCGGGATTGTGTATACTTGAGCGAATTTATCGGGTATTCCAGGCAGCCCGGGAGCAACCATGAGACTGACGACCAAAGGACGATTCGCCGTAACGGCGATGCTGGACCTCGCTATGCACGGCGGCAAGGGACCGGTGACGCTCGCCGGCATCAGCCGACGCCAGAGCATCTCGCTCTCCTATCTCGAACAGCTCTTCGGCAAGCTGCGGCGCCACACCCTGGTCGACAGTGTCCGGGGTCCCGGCGGCGGCTACACGCTCGCGCGCAATCTCGAAAAAGTCTCGGTCGCGGACATCATCACGGCGGTGGACGAGCCTCTCGACGCGACGCAGTGCGGCGGGAAGGAAAACTGCAAGGACGAGCAGCGCTGCATGACCCACGACCTCTGGGCGAGGCTGAATGAAAAGATGTACGAATACCTGGATTCGGTGAAGCTCGCCGACCTCGTCGCGCAGCAGGCGACGCGCAAGGAGGCGGTGAACGTGCTTCAGGACAAGCGCAGCAAGGAAGCGGCGGTCTCGGCCTGATGCGGCTCTTGCGGAGAACGAAATGAAGTTTCCGATTTACCTCGACTATTCGGCGACCACGCCGGTCGATCCGCGCGTGGCGCAGAAGATGATTCCCTTCCTCACCGAGCAGTTCGGTAATCCGGCGAGCCGCTCGCACGCCTACGGCTGGGACGCGGAAAAGGCGGTGGACGAAGCGCGCGAGCACGTCGCGGCGCTCCTCAATGCCGATCCGAAAGAAATCATCTGGACATCCGGCGCGACCGAAGGCAACAACCTCGCCATCAAGGGCGCGGCGAATTTCTACAAGGGCAAGGGCAAGCACATCGTCACCATGAAGACCGAGCACAAGGCGGTGCTCGACACGGTGCGCGAGCTCGAGCGCCAGGGGTTCGAAGCGACCTACCTCGATCCGGAACAGGACGGCCTGCTCGACCTGGAGAAATTCAAGGCAGCTCTCCGCACCGACACCGTTCTGGTGTCGGTGATGATGGTGAACAACGAGATCGGTGTGATCCAGCCGATCGCCGAGATCGGCGAGCTCTGCCGCTCCCGGGGAATTATCTTCCACTGCGACGCAGTGCAGGCGGCCGGAAAAATCCCGATCGACCTGCAGAAGCTGAAAGTGGATCTTCTGACCGTGACCGCGCACAAGGTCTACGGCCCGAAAGGCATAGGCGCGCTGTACGTGCGCAGAAAACCCCGCGTGCGCATCGAGCCGCAGATCCACGGCGGCGGCCACGAGCGGGGTTTGCGCTCGGGAACGCTCCCGGTCCACCAGATCGTCGGCATGGGCGAGGCGTTCCGCATCGCCAGGCTCGAGATGGGGGCGGAGAGCGAGCGCATCCGGAGCCTGCGCGACCGGCTGCTCGAGGGCTTCAAGGACATGGAAGAGGTCTACGTCAACGGCGACATGGAACGGCGCATCCCGGGCAATCTCAACATCAGCTTCAACTTCGTCGAAGGCGAATCCCTGATCATGGGAATCAAGGACGTGGCGGTGTCCTCGGGTTCGGCCTGCACCTCGGCGAGCCTCGAGCCCTCGTACGTCCTGCGGGCGCTCGGGCGCTCGGACGAGCTTGCGCATAGCTCCATTCGTTTCACCATCGGCCGCTTCACCACCGAAGAGGAGATCGACTACGCAGTCAAGCTCCTGCGCTCCAAGATCGGCAAGCTGCGCGAGCTGTCTCCGTTGTGGGAGATGTACAAGGAAGGCGTGGATTTGAATACCGTCCAGTGGGCGGCGCACTGAGGATTCAGGGGAAAAGCAAAACCTAGGAGCAACACCATGGCATACAGCGACAAGGTATTGGACCATTACGAGAACCCGCGCAACGTCGGATCCTTCGACAAGGGCGACGAGCACATCGGCACCGGGATGGTGGGGGCGCCGGCCTGCGGCGACGTGATGAAGCTGCAGATCCGGGTGAACGAAGACGGAATCATCGAAGACGCGCGCTTCAAGACCTACGGCTGCGGCTCCGCGATCGCGTCCTCTTCGCTCGTCACCGAGTGGGTGAAGGGCAAGACCCTCGACCAGGCGGAGACGATCAGGAACACCCAGATCGCCGAGGAGCTGGCGCTGCCGCCGGTGAAAATCCACTGTTCGATCCTCGCCGAAGACGCGATCAAGGCGGCGATCGTCGACTACCGCAAGAAGCACGGGCTCGAGCAGTCCGCGGAGAAGGAAGCGAAGGCAGCTTAAGGAACCATGGCAATCACCCTGACAGAACGCGCTGCAAGCCACGTCAACTCTTTCCTCGCAAAACGGGGAAAGGGCGTGGGCCTGCGCCTGGGCGTTCGCACCTCGGGCTGTTCCGGCCTTGCCTACCGGATCGAATACGCCGACGCGGTGAACCCGGAAGATCAGACCTTCGAGAGCCACGGCGTCAAGGTCATCGTCGATCCCAAGAGCCTGCAGTTTCTCGACGGTACCGAACTGGATTTCACCCGTGAAGGCTTGAACGAG
>DATDGA010000462.1:0-6502 GCA_036522335.1 Burkholderiales bacterium | reverse complement strand
GGATCCGAACCGGGTCCTCGACGAAAGCGGGGCTGACGTGCCGAAGCAAGCCTCGCTCGAGATCGGCAGCGCCCCCGAAGGGATCGATGAGCCGCCCCGCTTCGCCGCTGGCCATGGCGTTGATGGTCAAGTCGCGGCGTTCGAGGTCCTGTTCGAGGGTGACATCGGGCGCGGCGTAGATCTGGAATCCCTTGTAGCCGCGCGCGACCTTGCGTTCGGTGCGCGCAAGCGCGTGCTCCTCGTGGCTCACCGGATGCAAGAACACCGGGAAGTCCTTGCCCACCGGCTTGTAACCCAAACGCACCATCTCTTCGGGCGTGCTCCCGACCACGACGTAGTCGCGGTCGGCCACCTTGAGGCCCAGGAGCTCATCGCGCACCGCCCCGCCTACGACGTAGATCTTCACGCGAATTTACTTTCCGGATCTTAGCGACCGGCTTTGTAGCGGAACCAGCTGTAACGCGAGCGAGGATAGACGCCACGGAGGTAGACCGGCGCCACCGCCTCGAGCGGCGTGGGCTGGATTCCGAACGGAAATTCGCTTTTCGAAATGCTGTCGACTTTCATGGAATAGTAGTTGTCGCGCGACATGAACTTCTTGCCCGGCTTCCATTCCATGGCCCACGCGATCAGGTGAGAAATGCGGTCGGACAGGCCGATGACAGGCCGTGGATGACCGCTCGCGCTTCCGGCGTACTTCGCGAGCTCGCGCAGGGTATAGACGCGCGGCCCGCACAGATCGTAGCGCTTGCCGACGCTGTCGCGATCCGCGAGGCTCGCCGCGACACAGCGGGCCACATCCTCGACGTACACGGGTTGGAAACGCGCCTCCGGGCAGGGCAGGAGCATGAGCGGCAGCCAGCGCTGAAGCCTGGCGAAAGTATTGAGAAACTGGTCCTCCGGCCCGAATACCACGGAAGGCCGGAATACCGTCACCGAAAGCTCGTTCTGCGCCGCGAGCACCCAAGACTCGCCCTCGCCTTTCGAGCGCAGGTATTGGCTGGGCGCCTCCGCGTGCGCGTGCAAAGCGCTCATATGCAGTAGCCGCGTCACGCGGTTCTTTTTGCACGCGTCGACGATTTTCTGCGGGAGCTCGACGTGGGCGCGGGCAAATTCCGGACCGTAGGGTTTGCCGTGGCGACCGTGCAGGATGCCGACCAAGTTCACCACTGCGTCGCTTCCCGAGACGAGCCGCGCGAGCGTCGCGGGATCGTGCACATCGGCTTCGACGACATCCACGGTCGGCAGGAGGATCAGGTGCTTGGCACGCTCGCGTCGGCGCGTGGGTACGGTGACGACGTGCTCGTTCTCGACGAGCCGCCGTACGAGATGCCGGCCGATTAAGCCGCTGCCGCCGATGACCAGAATCCGGCTCATAAGATGAGATATGGCTTACCGACGGATAGTTTAACCGCGAAGGACGCAAGGGACGCGAAAGAAAAGCACAATTTTCGAGGGTCGCGGTCCTTGCCGTCCCCGCGACCGCAGCGGCGGGACTTATTCGACGGCGGACTCGTTCCGCACGGCCGCAATCTCCCCGGCCGACCGGCGCGGCAAGACCACGCCCAGGCGCGTCTTGAGCGGCGTAGGCTCGGTGCCGAGAACGGCGGCGTAGTAGACGGTGTTCGTCATCACCTTCTTGACGTAATCGCGCGTCTCGCTGAAAGGAATGGTCTCGGCGAAGATCGCGCCCTCGACCGGAGCGGTGCCGCGCCACAGGCTCGCGCGCGAAGGCCCGGCGTTATAGGCGGCCGCGGCGAGCACGGGACTCCCGTCGAACTGA
Source organism: Burkholderiales bacterium (assembly GCA_036522335.1). Classification (GTDB taxonomy): domain Bacteria; phylum Pseudomonadota; class Gammaproteobacteria; order Burkholderiales; family SG8-39; genus VBDM01. Next base: position 4,719 of record DATDGA010000462.1, on the reverse strand, counting down.
TTGAGCACGTGCTTGAGGTAATACGTTCCGAGCGCTGCGTTGAAACCCGGCTCGTGCAATCGTGTCCAGGAAAAATTCTTCATGCGCAATCGCTGCGCGATCCATTTCGCCGTCGGGCGCATGACCTGCATCAGGCCGGTCGCGCCGGCGGAGGATTTCGAGCCCGTGATGAACCGGCTTTCCTGGCGCACCAGGCCCAGTACCCAGGGCTCCTCCAGATCGCGCGAGCGCGCGTTCTCCGCGAGCACTTCCCGATAGGGCGCCAGGTATCGGACTGAGAAATTGTGGGCAAGCACCGTTCTGTCCGCAGTGCCGATGGCACGATCCCAGGCTTCGTTGCGGCGCGCGAGCTCCGCCGCCGCGAGCAGCTTCCGGTCGTCCATGCCGCGAATCGTCCACAGCCACTCTTTCGTCGCCTCGGTGCGCATGTCGAGGCGATAGAGCGCGAGCGCGCGCTTCAGGCCGGGGATCGCAGCGACTTCGGCAATCTCCTCTTCGCTGGGCAGAGGGGCCCGGGGCGGAATCCGCAAGCTCACGCCCAGTTCCTCGGCGGCCAGGCGCCCGTAAAAACTGTGCTCTCCCGCGATCCGCCCGAAATAGCCTTCTGCTTCGAGAGGACTGCCGAGCCCGCGCTCGGCCCGGCCGTACCAATAGATCCAAACGGGATCGTTCTTCGCGAGTGCGGACATGCGATCGATCGAGCTCCGGACCTCTGCCCACTTCTCGATCCTCATCGCGATTCGCGCCCTCCACGCGAGCTGCTCGTCGGTGAGCGCACCCGCTTCGCCGAACCAGTCGAGGGCCTCGGGCATGTGGCGACGGGAGCCGTTCATCGCGAGCATCAGCCAGACGTACCTCCGATCTTCGCCGGAAAACGCTTCGCTCATGCTTCTCCAGAATCCCGCCGCGGCCCGAGGGTCGTCGTCTGCGGCCAGGGTGAGGGCGGCGATGGCCAGCTCCCGATCGGTCGTCTTGGAGAGGTCTACTTGTGGATTCTTCAGGAATTTCATGGGCGCACGAATCGCCGCGCCGAGTCGTTTCGCGTCGATGGCCTCGCCGCGCGGCAGAAATTCCATGACGCGCCTGGCCGCACCCACGAGTTCCGCGTCGACCAGCACGCGGAACCGCGCCCACACCTCGCGTGCGCCAAGCTGCTCGGACTTGTGCATCGCCCGGGCGAGAGTGAGACAGCCTTCGGGAAGCTCCCGCGGTGCATTCCAGAAGGATTTGAAATCGCGCGGCACGGATGCGTCCTCGCGCTTCCAGCGCGCGAGCAGCGCGTAGCACGTCACTTCGGGGTCGTCGCCCGAGAGCGCCGGATACTCGGCCTGGAACAAATCCCACCGGCCGCTCTTGCCGAGCACCTTGAGCCAATCGCCACGCAACTGCTCTGCGAGCACCGTGCCAGAATATCGGGCAAGGAAGGCGCGAACCTCTTCGGCGGATGCGCCGGGAAGCTTGACGAAGAGCTGCCAGTACTCGACATAAGGCTCGAGCACGTGGTCCTTGAGCTTCGGAGCGAGCGCTGCGAGTTTGGCCCTGTGATTCGCGTCGAATGCGTCGCGGGCGGCAAGCAATGCCGCATCCTGCGGATCGAGCATCGCCGCGTAAGCCAACGCGGACGCAGCAACAAGGACCGCGGCCGTTCCAACCCGGAGCAATGCTGCTGGTTTCAAATCACCGCCTCCTGCCGATTAGAATACCATAGAGCTTTTTCCGCGCCGGATGAAGGACTTCCGCGCGATTCTCGGGACCAAATCCGCATGCCCTTCGAGGTTTCCGCCTGGCGAAAGAACGAACGCGCGAGACTGTTGCGGGAGCGTGGCGCTCTTGCCCAAGGAACGCTCGCCGATCTGCGCTCGCGGATCGACCATCACCTTGAACGCTCGTTCCCGGATCTGGTGCACGGCATCCTCGCCTTTTGTTGGCCTTACAGGAACGAATACGACGCGCGCCATCTCGCGGCGGCCTTGCGACGCCGCGGGGCGACGACAGCGCTGCCGGTCGTCGTGGCGCCCAAGACCCCGCTCGTTTTTCGCGAATGGAAACCCGGGGTGGAACTGGTCGAAGGGCCGCTGGGTATCCCTTATCCCGTCGGCTCGCCCGAAGTCATCCCAGATCACGTGCTCCTGCCGATGCTGGGCTGGGATGCCGACGGATACCGTCTGGGTTACGGCGGCGGTTTTTTCGACCGCACGCTCGCGGCGATAAAAAAGCGCCCGCGCGTCATCGGCGTATCGTACGAGTCCGCGTACCTGCGGACGATTTATCCGCAGCCCTACGACATCCCCGTGGAATTCGTCGTCACCGAGCGCGGCGTTTACCACCGCGAGCCGCACGGGCTCAAGTTTCTCGACCGCCCGCAGGGTTTTACGTCACCGCCGTGCTACGCCGGAGAGATTGCGCCCGGATACTTTGGAGACGAACCGAAGACCTAGGGAAGTTCCGATCAAGTCATCCCCGCGAAAGCGGGGATCCAGCAACTGGTTGAGCTTCCCGGATTCCCGCTTGCGGGAAAGACGGGGCCGGAGCTTGAACAGAGACTCCCTAGTTCAGCCGAGGAACAGCCGGTAGGCAGGATTTCTGCTTTCGTCGACGTACGGATACCCGAGCTTGGTGAGAAAACCCCGGAACTCGCGCATTTCGTGGCGCGGCACCTGCATCCCCACCAGCACCCGGCCGTAGTCGCTCCCCTGGTTTCTGTAGTGAAACAGGCTGATGTTCCAGTCGCTGCGCATGGCCGACAGAAATTTCATCAAGGCCCCCGGGCGTTCCGGAAACTCGAACCGATACAGCAATTCGTCGGGCGCGCCGCGCATGCTCTTCCTGATCCCCGCGGGTGCGTGACCGCCGACCATATGACGCACGTGCAGCTTCGCCATCTCGTCATCCGATAGATCGAGCGTCTTGAGACCTTCGCGCTCGAGCGCTTTCACGATCCTCGCGATCTCGTCACGGTTGTGCACCTCGACTCCGGCGAACACGTGCGCCTCCCGGGGATCGGCGATGCGGTAGTTGAATTCGGTGATGCTGCGCGAGCCGAGCGTGGCGCAGAACCTCCTGAAGCTCCCGGGGCGCTCCGGGATGGTGACGGCCAGGATCGCCTCGTGCTGCTCGCCGACCTCTGCGCGCTCGGCGACGAAGCGCAGCCGATCGAAGTTGGTGTTCGCACCCGAGGCCACCGCGACGAGCCGCTTGCCTCGGATTCCGGCGCGTTCGACGTAGGTCTTGGCCCCGGCTACGGCAAGCGCCCCGGCAGGCTCGAGGACGGTACGCGTGTCCTCGAAAACGTCCTTGATCGCCGCGCAGATCTGGTCGGTGCCTACGAGGATCATCCCGTCGATCAGTTCGCGGCACAGGCGAAACGTTTCTTCACCCACCCGCTTCACCGCAACGCCGTCGGCAAACAGCCCGACATGATCGAGCGTGACGCGCCGGCCCGCTTTCAGCGAGCGCGCCATGGCGTCGGCATCGAGCGGTTCGACGCCGATCACCTTGACCGATGGACGCAGGCGCTTGATGTAGGAGGCGATGCCCGCAATGAGCCCGCCGCCGCCGACCGGGACGAACACCGCGTGCAGCGGCTGCGCCGTTTGTCGCAGAATTTCCATTCCTATCGTTCCCTGGCCGGCGATCACCTCCGGGTCGTCGTAGGGATGCACGAATGCGAGCTTGCGCGAACGCTCCAGGCGCCGCGCCTCCGCGTAAGCCTCGTCGTAGGTGTCGCCGTGCAGGTGCACTTCGGCTCCGCGTGCCTTGACCGCATCGACCTTGATCTTGGGCGTCGTGGAAGGCATGACGATCACCGCCGCGCAGCCGAGCTTCTGCGCGGCGAGCGCCACGCCCTGCGCATGATTGCCGGCGGAGGACGCGATCACTCCGCGGGCAAGCGCCGCCGCGGGCAGATTCGCCATCTTGTTGTAGGCGCCGCGGCACTTGAAGGAGAACACCGGCTGCATGTCCTCGCGTTTCAACAACACCCGGTTTCCCAGGCGCGCAGAGAGATTGGGCGCGACTTCGAGCGGCGTTTCCACCGCTACGTCGTAGACGCGCGCCTTGAGAATTCGCTCCAGATAGTCGTTTTTCATGCCTCAGCGACCCCCCCTTAAGGGGGTCCCTCTTGCCACCCCCTTAAGGGGGTGGGCCTTACTCTACACGAAGCCGGGCTTTCGCTCTATGCTGGTAAGATGGAAACGCTCATTTCTCCCGAGATAAGCCTGTTGTCCCTATTCGCCGCGACTTTCATCGCGGCGACACTGGTTCCTCTGAGCTCGGAGGCGGCGCTCTTCGCGGTATTGAAGCTGCACGGCGATCTGCTCTGGCCCGCGCTCCTGGTGGCAACTCTCGGCAATACGCTCGGGGGCATGTCCTCGTATCTGATCGGGCGGTTCATCGGCTCGAAAAAACCGCTTGCTCAACTGGAGCGCGTGCAGCGGTATGGAGCGCCGGCGATGCTGCTTGCATGGCTTCCGGTCGTCGGCGATGCGTTGTGCGTGGCCGCCGGCTGGCTCAAACTCAACTGGCTTCCGGTATTGTTCTTCCAGGGAGTGGGCCGGTTTCTGCGCTACTGGCTGGTCTCGGTCGGCGCACTGTGGTAGCGCGCCGCGCCTTGCTCTTTCCGGCGTGTCCTCAGCGTGAGTAGAATGCCGAATCGGGAGGAGCGATGCCGAAACCCTCGAAGAAAAAGGCCAAGCAGGCGTTCTGGGAACGCGGCTACCT
>DATDGA010000461.1:0-10039 GCA_036522335.1 Burkholderiales bacterium | reverse complement strand
GCCGACCGCCTTGAACACCAAGGCGCAGGCAAGGGTCATGATTCCGTACACAAGCCATAGCCCTTTGGCCGTTTCAGTAATGCGCGGCGTGAGCTTGGTCTCCTTCATCGGTCCGGGCGTCTCGGCCCGCATGATCTGGCTACCCCCGATTCCGAGCAATGGCAGTATCGCGACGGCAAGGATGATGATGCCCATCCCGCCCAGCCACTGAAGTTCGCAGCGCCAGAAATTGATCGAAGGAGGTAGCTCGTCCAGGCCAGACAGCACGGTAGCGCCCGTCGTGGTGACCGCCGCCACCGTTTCGAAATAGGCGTCGGTGAAACTGAGTTCCGGGAGGTATTCCAGAAGCGGCACGGTGGCGAGCGCAGGCAGTACGGTCCACACCAAGGCCACCAGCAGGAAACCATCGCGCGGCTGCAATTCGGCGCGCTTGGCGCGAGTGACAGCCCACAGCACCGCGCCGCACGCAAGGGTGACCAGCACACCTTTGCCATAGGCATGCCGCGCCGCGTCGTCATACAGAAGACCCACACCCAACGGTCCCAGCATTGCGAACGCAAAGATGACGATCACGACGCTCAGCGCGTTGAGAACGGGAAGCAGCCTTACCATGACGCTGAACGTGGTTCAGACAAAGCCGACGCTGACCTCGAAGAGTTTCTCAACCCTGGGCAGAAGTTTCTTGTCGGTGACAAAGACGATCACATGGTCCTCGGCCTGCACCACGGTATCGTGGTGGGCCATGATCACATTTTCGCCGCGCACGATCGCGGCGATCGCCGCTCCTTTCGGCAGATCGATTTCCTCGATCTTGCGGCCGACGCAGCGGCACGAATCGCGGTCCCCGTGGACCACTGCCTCCAGGGCTTCGGCCACTCCTCGGCGCAGGCTGTGCACCCGGGTGATGTGACCGCGGCGCACGTGGGCGAGGAGCGTGCCTATGGTTGTTTGCGCCGGCGAAATCGCAATGTCGATCTGGCCGGCCTGCAGCAGATCGACATAGGAGCGTCGATTGATGAGCGCTACCACGCGGCTCGCTCCCATGCGTTTGGCAAGGAGGCAAGACATGATGTTATTCTCATCATCGTTGGTCACCGCGACGAAGAGGTCGGTGTCCGAAACATTCTCCGCTTCCAGCAGCCCTTCGTCGGTGACGTCCCCCTGCAGCACCAGTGCCTTGTCGAGACGAGTGGAGAGTACCTCGCAGCGTCTCTTGTCATACTCGATCAACTTGATCGTGTAGTCGCGCTCCAGCGCGCGCGCCAGGCGCAATCCGATGTTGCCGCCCCCGGCGATCATGACCCTTTTCACCGGCTGGTCCATGCGCCGCAACTCGTGCATGACTCGGCGGATGTCCTGCGTCGCGGCGAGACAAAATACCTCGTCGCCGGCCTGGACCACGGTGTCGCCTTCGGGCAGGATCGAACTGTCGCCGCGGAATATTGCGGCAATGCGCGTGTCCACGGAAGGAATGTGCCTCCGGAGGTCCTTCAGCGGGTGGCCGACGAGCGGGCCACCTTGAAACGCGCGCACCGCGACCAGACTCAGCCTGCCGTGCGCGAACTCGAGTACCTGCAGTGCTTCGGGAAACTCGATGAGCTTGACGATGTAGTCGGTGAGTATCTGCTCGGGACAGATTGCAAGATCCACGTCAAAGCAGTCAGGCCCGAGGACGCGCTCGTTGGAAAGATAGTCGGTGGCCCGAAGCCGGACGATGCGCGTGGGCACGTTGAACAACTGCTGGGCCAGCTTGCATGCGACCAGATTGGTCTCGTCACTTTGCGTCACCGCGATCATGAGGTCGCAATCCTCTATGCCCGCCTCTACCAGCACCGAGGGGTGCGCGGCGCTGCCGAGCACCGTGCGCAAATCCAGACGATCCTGGAGACTGCGCAGCCTCGCGCCGTCGATGTCCACGACAGTGATGTCGTTGGCTTCGGACACGAGACTTTCAGCGACGGAAGAGCCGACCTGGCCGGCCCCGAGAATCACGATTTTCACAGCGGGAATTGGCGCAAAGAAGGACGCATTCTATGCCGAACTCACATTCCGCGCGCTCTTGGCGCGAGGGTCGACTTGGGGTTCCAGCGAGGAGGCCGAAGGCATTCCTATGGGTCCAGGTAGTTGACTCCGCCCGGGGAGCCTTGCTCACCGCTTCCGCCCAGGGCGGAGAAGTCAGTCCTCTTTTCGCCCCGTGAGAATGCCGAGCGCCTTCAGCTTGCGGTACAGATGCGTACGCTCGACACCGCTTCGCTCCGCTACGCGAGCAATGGAGCCGTTCGCTTGCGCCAGGTGGTGCTCGAAGTAGGAGCGCTCGAAAGCCTCACGCGCCTCGCGCAAAGGGAGCTCGAGCGACAACTCCGCTTCCGCTCCGCGGCGCGCGAACTGCGGGAGTACTCTTTCCGCGTCGCCGACTCCGATTTCTTCTTCGAGGCTGGTGAGCGCCAGGGTTCGCACCGCCGCGGCGAGGTCTTCCAGGTTTCCGGGCCAGGGAAAATAGCGCAGAACATTCAGGGCGCCCGTGGAGAAGTTTCGCGGCGGGCAAAAACGAGTTTCCACCAATTGCGCCAGCATGAGGGTTGCAACCTCGGGGATATCCTCCGGATGCTCACGCACAGCCGGAAGCGCGATCACGATCCCGGCGAGCGATTGCATCAACGCGGCGTCGAAACCCTGCGATTCCACCAAGTGTCTGGGCTCCTCGGCGGTAAACGACACCAGTCGCACGTTATTTTTTTCCGCGCGGGCGGCGAAAAACGCCAGGTGCTTCTGCTGATTCCTGGACAGCGTCGCCAGTTCACCGACGAACAGCACGCCGCCGGACGCTTGCTGGAGCAGATCCTGAGACGCCTCGTTGAGCGCATGCGCGGCATCGATCCAGGGAGTGTTGGGCTGCTGCAGGTAGCGGGCGTAGAGTTCGGGCATTACGCCCTTCTCGCCGCGCATCAGGACCGCTGCACCGGCAGCCGAGATTCTTGCCAAGCGTTTTTTCAACTCGGTGAGGAGCGCAGAGCGGCCGAAATTCGCGATACTGAGCGGCATCGTCGCACGCGACTCCCCCGCCCGCAGGGCCCGCTTCACCGTCGCGAGCAGCTTTTGCAGCGCAATCGGTTTTTCAAGAAAATCCATTGCGCCGATGCGCGTCGCTTCTACCGCGGTGTCGATGGTGCCGTGGCCCGACATCATGATGACCGGCATGGTGAGCTGACCTCCGTTGGCCCACTCCTTCAGAAGGGTGATACCGTCCGCATCGGGCATCCAGATATCGAGCAGTACGAGGTCCGGCCGTCCCCCCGCACGCAGAGAACGCGCCGCCGTTGCATTCTCGGCAACCTGCACCGAGTGCCCTTCATCGGAAAGAATTTCCGATAGCAGTTCCCGGATTCCGACTTCGTCGTCAACGACCAGTATCTGCGCCATGGTCAATCAAGCCGCGAGCGGGAGTGAAATACGCACCGCCGCTCCACGACTGCCTTCGCCTCCAGAGCGATTCTCTATCCGGATCGTACCGTGATGCTCATCGATGATCCGTTTCACGATCGCGAGCCCGAGTCCCGTCCCTTTGGGCTTGGTGGTGACATAAGGCTCGAATGCTCCATTGATGATCGCCTCCGGAAAGCCGCAACCGTTGTCGCTGATTCGCAGCCACACCTGGCCACCGGAAAGCTCGGTCGACACTTCGATCTTGGGGTCGGTACTCCCGGAGAGCGCGTCCTGGGCATTTTGAAGTAAATTGTGGATCACCTGCCGCAGGCGGTTGGGGTCGCCCCTCACCAGGGGAATATTTTTCTGGAGGTGCGTCTGTATTCGCGTTCCGGACTGTTCGTATAACGCAAGTACCTCTTCGGTCAGGCGGTTCAGATCCAGGCCCTCCAGTTGCGGCAGGGGCGTGCGGGCATAATCGCGGAAGTCATCCACCATGTTTTTCATCGCCGTTACTTGCGCGACGATGGTTTCGGTAGCGCGGTCAAGCGCACGAGCCGCTTCGAGGGGAAGCTTGTCGCCGAGCTTCGCCTGCAGACGCTCCGCGGCAAGCTGGATCGGCGTAAGTGGGTTCTTGATCTCGTGAGCGAGCCTGCGCGCGACCTCGCCCCATGCAGTTGCCCGCTGCGCCGCAATCAATTGTGTAACGTCGTCGAATACCACAACGTAACCGCCCGCGCCCGATTCGGGCAGGGGTGATCCCCGCACCAGAATCACCGCACCACGGTCCCGCATCTCGATCTGCTGTTGCCACGCTTTATCTCCGTGTTGATGGAACTCTGCGCGCAGCATACGGGCAAATTCTGACAGAGCATGCCAATTCTCGAGACTGAGTCCGATCAGAGCGGTGACGTTCTCGCGCAGGATGCTTCCTGCCCCGGTATTTGCGATCCGGAGCACAAGCTCACGGTCAAAGACGAGCACACCTGCCGACAGGTTGGCGAGGATGCTTTCCAGGTGCGCCTTGGCCGTTTCGAGCTGCGCCTGATTGAGTTGTGCGGCGCCGCGCGCCTCGCCCAATTGGCGGGTCATGCTGTTGAACGACTGGGTAAGAATACCCAACTCGTCGCGGCTGGTCACCGGAGCGCGGCGTGAAAAGTCGCCGCGTGCGACCGCCTGAGTCCCTTCGGCGAGCACGGCGAGCGGTGTCGACAAGCGGCGGGAAAGCAGGATCGCAAGCGCGATCGCCGAGAGTAGTGCAAGCAGGAGCGTCAAAGTCAGGGTAAGGATGTAGATCTCCTTAAGGCCCTGGCGAGACAGGGATAGCTCCTTGTATGCGCGGTATGCGCTCTGTACCGATTCGCCCTGATCGGCGAGCGCTTGGGGCACCCAGAGCGTGAGCTGCAGCAGGCGTGGCTCCTCTGCCCTACGCGTGCCGTCCAAGGACACGACCACCCGGAGCAGGAGTCCCTTGTCCCCCACCGCTTCGACTGCGCTGTAGCCGCGTAGCTGCCTTGCATCGCGCAGCGCCTGCCCGCTGGGAGCGGGCGGCATGGGCTTACCTGGCTCGCGGCTCGCGCTCGCCAGTACTTGCCCTCCTTCGGTCATGAGCAGAGCTTCCTCGACGTAGGCCTGCTCGCGCAAACGACTGAGCATCGCTGCCTGCTCGCGCCCGGGTGACTCGGAGAGGTCGAGCGCCATTACGTGAGCTTTAAGAAGCAACTCGTTCAACATCACGTCGAGTGCCGCCCGCCCGAGGTTGAGCCCTCCCTCCAGCGCTCGCTCGACTCTCACATCAAACCAGGATTCGATGCTCTTGGCGAGGAACTGCAGGGACACGGTGTAGACGAGCAGCCCAGGAACAATCCCGACCAGGGCGAACATGACGAGCACTCGGAAGGTGAGCAGCGAACCGAACACTTTGGCCCGGCGTTGGCGCGCCAGGATCGCCAGCTGGTAGACCACGAGCCCGAGGAGCGCCAAGGCGATCGCCGCGTTTAGCCCGAGCAGAAGGGGATAGTGCTCGGCGAAGAGCGGCGAATTGGCAGTCGCCGCGGCGAGCAGGAACAGCAGAATGCCGCCGAGTGCCGTGCTTGCGATAAGAACGTAGGTCATCGCGCCTCCTGCACCGGAGCAAGTGGCGTAAACGGGAATCGCTTCCAGTCTGACGCGAGCGTCCATTCACGCTTGGTGACTGCGCTCACGCGGAAAGGTGTCGGCAGCTGGGCCGGGTCCAGACGCAGGCGCACGGCAGCAATGTAGGTTCGACCGTTATCGATTTGATCCAGCGCAAGCACGGGCCAGCCGTGAACCGTTCCGAGCGCCCTCAGCGCATCGACGAGGGTAGCGAAGTTCTGATACAGCGTCCCGCTCGACAGCCGGTACTGTTGCGCCAATGGAAGATAGGTTAAGCGCAACTCCAGCTTTTCGGAAGCGGCTTTTTCGTCAAACCAGTACCAACGCCGCCGGGTCAGTTCGAACTCCAGGAGAAAACCGAGTGACACGCCATTATTGAGCGCCTCTAGGAGCGGGGCCGTCAGCTCAGGGCGAAAATCGGCATTGAGGAGATAGCGAGTCTCCGAGACCTCCAAGCCAACATTGCCAACTTGAATGGGCTCAGCGAGCGTCGACGAAACGAAGCATAGTGCGAGCGCCGCACCCGATCGTAGAAGGATGGCATTCATAGCTGGCTTTGGCCGCCGGCCTTTGTCAGCAAAGCGTAAAAGAAACCGTCCCTATCTGCACTTGGCAGGATCTGACCCTCAGAAAAGGGCGCAACGCGGACCGCAGGGACTCCGCTGCCCACGTCCAGCTCGGCGAGCGTGGGGAGCGGAAGTATTTCAGCTTCCCGATGGCGCAGGAGAAAGTCGCGCACCTGGACTCCGTTCTCCTCGGGAAACACTGAGCACGTTGCGTACAACAATTTACCATCGGGGGCCAGGACCTGCCACAAGGCGTCGAGGAGTTCTCCCTGAGTGCGGCCGAACTCGGACACATCGGTCTTGCGGCGCAACCACTTTATGTCGGGGTGGCGCCGCACTACGCCTGACGCAGAGCAGGGCGCATCCAGGAGAATTCGATCAAAGGGCCTCCCCTGCGAAAAGCCCTCGGGTCTGCGGCAGTCACCGACGATGATCTTGGCCGTAAGCTTCAGCCGGGAGAGATTTTCCGCAATTCGCTGCACGCGCACACCATCGGCGTCCACTGCAAGCAGCTCGCAATCGGCGAGTTCCAGCAAATGTCCCGTCTTGCCGCCGGGCGCTGCGCAGGCATCCAGAACTCGCATTCCGTCACGAACATCCAGGAAAGGAGCCGCCCTTTGCGCTCCGGCATCTTGCACCGAAACCTCGCCTTCGACGAAACCGGGGAGCCGCTCCACCCGACAGGGCTTATCGAGCATCACCGCGTCCTGTTCCAGCGCTCTCGCCGAAAGTCCGGCTCGCTGCAATTTCTCCAGGTACGCCGCTGACGAAAGGCGTCGCCGGTTGACTCTAAGGACCATCGGCGCATGCCGGTTCGATTCCACCAACACGGCTTCCCATTCACTCGGGTACGCGGCGCGAAGTGCCTCGATCCACCACGGAGGGTGGCGATAACGGCCGCGCTCGGTCGCCTCGATCTCCCGGAGCAGCTCGGGCATGCGCCGCTGAAAATTGCGCATCACCGCGTTTACCAGTCCCTTGGCGCGCGAGTAGCCGAGCAACGTGGCGGCTTCCACCGCCTGGTGTACGACCGCATGCGCGGATCGCGGTCGCGCCGCAAGCTCGGCGAGCGCAGCGAGGAGTAATCCGCGCAACGGAGAATCCGTGAGGGGCTTCTGGAGCAGTCGCTCGAGAGCGACGTCCACGACGCCGTACCCGCGTAGCGTGTTGTAGCAAAGGTCCTGCGCCGCCGCCGTAAGCGATTGCGCCTGCGAGCGGCGTCTCAGGTCACTGAGCGCGACATTCAGGCTCTCACCATCGAAAACCCGCCCGACAATCTCGCCGGCGGCAACAAAAGCCTGCGCGAGGGAAGCGCTTGTGGAATCGGTCGGCAAGAGTGGACTGCGCAAGGTTACGGGCGTTACCGTGCATTATAAGCGCGGTATAGCGAGCGCACCTCCACTAAGCGTCGAAGCGCTCGCCAGCCGAAAGCGGAAATCCCCGGAGGAATTCTGAGGCAGGCAACCGCTTTCCTCCGGAGCGCTGTAGCTCTTGGAGGATCACGGCCCCTTCTCCGCACGCAACGACGAACGACCCGCTCGAATCTGCGCGCAGCACCTCGCCCGGGGCGCCTCGCCCCGGGGCTACAGAGCAACGCCAGATCTTGACATCGACACCCCGCAGACGCGTGCCCGCCCCGGGTGAGGGATTGAACGCGCGCACCCGGCGATTCAGCTGCGCTGCGCTTTCACGCCAGTCCACGCGAGACTCTCTTTTATTTAGCTTCGCCGCGTACGTCACGCCTGCGGCCGACTGCGGTATGGCCTTGAGCGTACCGGCCTCGAGCTCATTCAGGGCTTGTACTACAAGCTTCCCCCCGAGATCCGCAAGCTTGTCCTGCAGGGTACCCGTGCTGTCGTCGTCCAGGATCGGAATCGCTTCCTGAAGCATTACGGCGCCTGTATCGAGCCCGGCATCCATTTGCATGATGGATATACCCGTTTCGCGATCTCCCGCGAGCAGCGCCCGTTGAATCGGCGCCGCCCCACGCCAGCGCGGCAACAAGGATGCATGAATGTTCACCGTGCCGTAGCGAGGAATCTCAAGCATCGCCGGCGGCAGAATCAAACCGTAGGCTGCAACCACGATCACATCCGGTTGCTGACGGCCGAGTTCTTCTTCCACGCCGGCATCCTGGAGAGTCGTGGGCTGGTCGACTCGAATGCCTTGGCTTGTCGCCAGCCGCTTTACCGGCGACTGAAAAGGCGCGAGACCACGCCCCGCAGGTCGATCCGGTTGAGTCAATACCGCACTTACTTCATGACCGGAGCCAAGAAGCGCCTCGAGGCAGCGCGCCGCGAAATCGGGGGTGCCTGCAAAGATGAGCTTCACCGAAGCCGCGCCCGGTGCATGCCGCGCGAAAGACGGCGCTCGGACGCTCGTCGGAAAGCGAACTGGGAAAATCGCAAGCCTGCCTCAGGCCGTCTTGCGGATTTGTTTTTGAAGTTTCGCTCTGATGCGTTGTTGTTTGAGGCGCGACAAATACTCGACGAAGACCTTGCCTTCTAGATGGTCCATTTCGTGCTGAATGCAGATCGCAAGGAGCCCTTCGGCGGTGAGCGAGAAGGGTTTTCCATCGACGCCAACCGCGTGAACAGTCACCGTTTCGGCGCGTTCGACTGGTTCATAGATCCCCGGAACCGACAGACAACCCTCCTCGCAATACTGCGCGCCTTCGCGGCTGACGATTTCCGGATTGATCAATACCAGGAGTTTGTTTCGTTTCTCGGACGCATCAATTACGATAACTCGTTTATGCACGTCGACCTGGGTCGCCGCCAGACCTACTCCCGGTGCGGCATACATGGTGTCAGCCATGTCCCGGACCAGGGTGCGAACCGAATCGTCGACTTCGACCACGGGTACCGCCTTCTTGTAGAGGTTCGGATCCGGGTAACGGAGGATGTCTAGCAACGCCATAAATACTTGCAAATTGAAAGGATTATATGCAGAATTTAATGCGGACTATAAAATGCACGCCGCAGAAGCTAATATAAGGCCCTGCGGCGAGTAAAACCAGACGAGGCGGTCATGCAAAAGTCTATCACAGCTCTCCTCGCGCTTACCCTGGCGGGCGCGGTTTCGCTGACGCTTGCACAGGGGGATCTACAGGTAAAGCAAACGGCACCGGACCGTTACGTCGTCCAGAGAGGCGATACGCTCTGGAGCATCGCGAGCAAGTTCCTCAGCGATCAATGGCGTTGGCCGGAAATCTGGCGCATGAACCAGGAGCAAATCAGGAACCCGCACCGTATCTCCCCAGGCGACGTGCTGGTACTCGACCGCAGCGTATCGCCGCCGCAATTGCGTATTGGCACGCTTGGCAGTGAGGGCAGCGACAGTGGTCCTGGCGACGTGGTGAAGCTGTCGCAGCGCATCTACGCTCGGCCTCTGGCCGCCGACTCCATACCCGCGATTCCGCCCAAGGCGATCGAACCGTTTCTCACTCAGCCGCTGCTGATCGAGGAAGGTGGCCTCGACAAGGCGCCCCGCATCATCGCTACGGAGGAAGACCGAGTGAACGTGGGCGCCGGTAACGTGGCCTACGTGCGCGGGCTCGGCGGCGCCGAGGCCTCGGTATGGCAGGTGTACCGTACGGGTGGTCCGTTGGTTGACCCGGACAGCCGGATGACGCTTGGATTCGAGGCCGTGTTCCTGGGTACGGCCCGCGTCACGCGAGGCGGCGAGCCGGCCACGGTCGAAATTCTCAATTCTAAGAAAGAAATCTCCGCCGGAGATCGCCTCATCCCTTTCCCGCCCGCAACCATTCCACAATACGTTCCCCATGCACCAGCCTCGGAAGTCAGCGGGCGAATCATCGGCCTATATGACGCCCTCGCCACCAGCGTCGGCGGACGTGACTCGATCATTTCTATCAACAGGGGCAGCCGCGACGGCTTGGAATCCGGACATGT
>DATDGA010000460.1:0-20477 GCA_036522335.1 Burkholderiales bacterium | reverse complement strand
GGATGCGCGCGGTGAACCACACGCGTCCCTGCGCGTCCATCATCGGGTTGTGGATGCTTGTGTGGCCGTCCCAGATCGCCTCGTCACCCCAGTAGGGAGACGCCGCCATGGGCAGAGTCTTCGACGATGGCGTGTTGGGATCGCGGAAGGGGTGCTTCACCTGCGAGGTGACGTTCTTCACCGGGTCGAGGACCGGCACGAGGTCGGTGCTCTCCTCGGGCGCGCCGTAGATCAGGCCGTTGGCGTTGACCGTCGGATTGCGCTTGTCACTGGATACGGCGTCGTGCAGATAGTACTTGGGCGTCGACCAGTCCCACATGCTGATGACGACGTTGCGCTCCAGGCCCTGCGGCCGCTCGGGCTTGGATGCGGGCAGCTCGCCCGCGGCGATGCGGTCGGTCCAGTCGCCAAATAGCTGCAGGCCCTTCTCGGGTCCGATGCGGCCCAGCGTCAGCGCCATGTTGGTCATCGCCTGCCCGGACTGGGTGCGGCGCGCCCAGGCGGCGAGCCCGTGGCCGAATTCCTTGGGCACGCTGCGCACGCCCTTGGACCCGAGCGCGTGGCACGACTGGCAGGAGTTCTTGACGGTGTCGATCCAGTAGTTCTGGCTCTTCATCACCGCGGGGATGCCGTTGCCCTTTTCTCCCGTTCCGGGGAAGTCGCTGAGCGGCGGGATCGGCAGCATCGCGTACCAGTACATGCCGGGGTAGTACTCGGCGGCGGCGGCGGCGTTCGGCGCCGGGACCGCGGTGAGGTTGAGGGTTGTTCCGGGCACGCCCTGCACCTTGGACGAATCGACCAGCCCGTAGCCGCGCACCCACACGCTGTAGTTGGCTTTCGGAAGCTCCGGAATCAGGTAGCGCCCCTGGTCGTCGGTGACCACGACCTTGGCGAACTTCGTGGGGAGGTCGTTCGTCTCGGCGATCACCCAGACTCCGGCCTCGGGCCCGTTCGGGCCGGTCACCACGCCGCTGATGTTGCTGGCGCTGTTGCCTGAGCCCTGCTGGGTGCTCAGACATGCAGCGAGAAGCGCGGCGATGGCGATTCCTGCTGCGCTCAGGTATGCAATTTTTCTTTTCTTCATGAGTCCCCCTTTGGGATATCGCTTACGGCCGCAGTGCGACCGATCGAATGGATGGAAATAATTGACCGGGTCGAAGGATGCAACGAATTTCGGGCACTAGGATGCACCTTTCCGCGCGCGTTCGCAAGGCGGGTTCCCGGCGGCTCGAAAACCCGGGGCTCAACGTTGTCGGCAAGTCCTCGTCCCCCGTAGAATGCGCGGATGCTGCTCAGTATCGTCGTCTCGACGATCGCGTTCTTTGTGGCGAGCTATTTCATCAAGCGCTATCTGGACGGGATCGGCGTGCCGAAAACCGTAGTGCGCGGCCTGGTCGTATTCGTGCTCGCCCTGGCGGTGGCCTACGGCATCGCCTTCATCGTCGATTGGGGCGCCGCTCTGGTGAGTTAGGCTCGGTGCTGGGCATCCGTTTGCCGACGTCTAGGATTCGGAAAGCAATGAAAATCACCTCAATAGAAACCTGCGTGCTCACCGTCCCCACGCCGGAGCCGATGGCCCGGAATTACGCGCACCAGAAACTCGTCGTAGCGGAAATCTCGACCGACCAAGGCCCGAAGGGCCTGGGATACAGCCTGGTCTTCGGCGGCGGGGGTGCGGAGGCGGTGCATGCCTACCTCCAGACGCGCCTCGCACCCCTTCTCCTCGGTGAGGACCCGCTTTTTGTCGAGCGCCTCTGGGAAAAGATGTTCCGCGCCGACATGGGCATCAAGAAGCAGGGCATCGCGGCCTATGCGCTTTCGGCGCTCGACATCGGCCTGTGGGATATCGCCGGAAAGGCTGCCGGGCTGCCGCTCTACAAGCTCTGGGGTGCGGTGAGCGACCGTATTCCCGCGTACGGCAGCGGCGGATGGTCGAAGTACAGCGAGAAGGAATTGATCGCGGAAGCCGAGAAATACGCGGCGCTCGGCTGCAAGTACTACAAGATGAAAATCCACCACCCCGACCCGCGCGAGAACGCGAGGCGCGTCCAGGCCGTGCGCCGCGCGCTGGGCGATGGGGTGCGCATGATGGTGGACGTGAACCAGCGTCTGGACGTGCTGGCGAACATCCGACAGGCGCAGGCGCTCGAGGAATTCGATCTCGTGTGGTACGAGGAGCCAGTGCTCGCCGACGACATCGCCGCGTGCGCAGAGGTTGCCCACGCAATCAGGATTCCGGTCGCCACTGGAGAAAATAATTACACGCGTTTCGAGTTCCGCGAACTGATCGAGCGCCGTGCAGCGCGCTACCTGATGCCCGACGTGTGCCGTGCGCTCGGCTTTTCCGAGACGCTGCGCATCGGACACCTAGCCGCGGCGCACCAGGTCGCCGTCGCGCCGCACGTCGTGCACGAGCTTTCGCTGCAGGTCGTCGGTGCCCTCTCGAACGGCTTTGTCGTCGAGTTCATCGACTGGACTCCGTCCGACCTGTTCGAGGAGATGCCGCAATGCGTGGACGGCTGCTTCCGCGTTCCGGATCGGCCCGGGCACGGCATGGCGTTCGCCCGCGGGGCGAAGGACAAGTATCGGAGCGGCTAGCCCAGGGGCGGCAAGCCACGAACGGGATTTGCGCTGGATCAATGCGTCGGCGACCGACCCCTGCACACTACGTACATGCCCTTGTCGAAGAGCATCGAGGCGGTACTGTCGATTTGTCTGGCGGCCCTGCTGGGGGCTTGTGCCGGCGGTCCCGGTTCGCCCTACCCGCCGGCGGCTCAGTGCCCGCAGCCGCGCTTTACCGGCAAGGCGCCGAATCGAATCTACAACCTCTCCAATCCGCTCCTCGGCAATCAGGCTGACGTTGCCGCCGGGCGCAGCTTGTACGAAAAGGACGCCAGTCCGAGCTGCCAGACTTGCCATGGGATCAAGGGTGACGGTCGAGGTCCGCTGTCGGCTCAGTTCGACCCTCCGCCTCGCAACTTTGCCTGCGCTCAAACAGTCAACGGGATTCCGGATGGACAGCTGTTCTGGATCATCCGGAACGGTTCACCGGGGACCGGCATGCCGGACTTCCACAAGCTGCGAGACGAGCAGATCTGGCAGCTGGTCCTGCATTTGAGAGAGCTCGCAAGGTAATTCGCGGCTTACACGACTTCATTCGTCGCTTCGCGGGGCGGATGCAAACTGACGGATTGCAGACAGGCGTGCCGGCGAGTGGCGCGCCGTGACGATATCGACGACCTATAAACGATAAACTCTCGGTTGACATAAAAAGCTTACAGAATCGCGGGTTGGAGCTCCCTGCCGCTGGCGTATACCGCAGGCATGCAAGTTGCTTTGAAGGGGGTAGAGGAACAATTCTGGAGAAACTTACATGAAACGGCCCGTTACTTTGCTCGCGTCCTTCGTTCTTGCGTGGCTGACTGCAGCGCCTGCGCGCGCCGAGCTTACGCTGGCGGTGAACGAGGGCGTCACCTACTACGTCACGCCCAGCGAGATCCGCGAGAAATACAAGGATCTGGCCGACCTGCTCGGCAAGACGCTCAGGACGACCGTCAAGGTCGTTGCCGTCGACCAGTACCCGGTTCTGAGGAAGGGGCTGGACGAGCAGCAGTACGACCTCGCGTTCGTACACCCGGCGCACCTTTCCCTGGTGTCGATGCGCGACGGCAAGTACCAGCTCGTGGTGCTGACCAAGGGCTATACGGAATACAAGGCGCGTTTCTTCGTGAAGAAGGATGCGTCGATGAAAGCGCCGGCGGACATGAAGGGCAAGAGTTTCGGCATGCCCGACCCGGACTCGATCACCGCGGTCATCACGCGCGCCTCGCTGCGTGACCTCGGCATTGACTCGGCCAAGGCGAACATCCGCACCACCCGTTATCAGGATGCGGTGCCGTTTTTTGTCGAGAACGGGTTCAGCGACGTGGGTGTGTCGGCCTCTGGCGCAGTGGTCAAGCAGTGGCAGGAAAAAGGCGGCTCCGTGCTGTTCGAGTCGAAGCCGGTGCCGATCAAGCACATGATCGCCTCGACCAAGCTGAGCGAGCAGGACGTACAGAAGGTGCGCACCCTTATGCTGGGTCTGGACAAGTCCGAGGCGGGCCAGAAGGTTCTCGACAAGATCGGCTACAAGGGCTACGAGAGCGGCGATCTCCAGCAGCTCGCGGTGCTCACGAAGTGGCTCGGTTATTGAGCCTGCCTTCCGGAATGGAAGAAACGGCGGCTTCGGCCGCCGTTTCTTTTTTTGCGCGGGGGTGCCTATCGGGACGCCATGAACCGCGCGCGAGCGCTTACGGCAGAGAGCAGCGAGGCCGCGAAGCGGCGGCTGTGTTTCACCAAATTCAGAAACGCATTGCGGTTGATCGCGAGCAGCCTGCATTTGCTTTCCGCGACGGCGCTCGCAAGGCGCGGCGAGCGGTCGACCAGCGCCATTTCGCCGAACAGCCCGCCCGGGCCGACGTTCTCCACGAGCTTGCCGCCGACACGGATCGCCACCTTGCCCTTGAGGATGACGTACATCAGCACTCCGACTTGGCCTTCCCTTACGATGGTGTCCCCGGTTTCATAGCTCAAGTGCGAATCGGAGCCGAGCACGCGTGAGAGGTCCTCGATCAAATCCTCCCGCAGCGGCGCCGACTCCCTCCACTTGGTTCCGGCCGCGACGGCGTCGGAGGTGCCAAGGCGGCTGATCGATTCCCGTAGGCGGCCGATCATGACGCTCATCAGCATCAGAGCAAACTCCGGGTATTTTCCGAGCGCGGTCTGCAGTTGCCGGTTATCGAGGGAAATGACGCGGCAAGCCGATTTTGTCACGGCCGTCCCGCTGCGCGGTCCCTGATCGATCGACGCCATCTCCCCGAAGATCTGGCCCGGCCGCACCGTAGCGACAGGTCTGTCCCCCATGAATATTGCGACTTCACCGTCGAGGAGCAGGTACATCCGGTTGGGCATGAGCAGGAACGGAATGCCTCTCTGGTTCTCCGAGAAGATTTTCTTGCCCTTGGCGAAGGTTTTCGGCTTTCCGGCGAAACGGAAGAATTCCATCGCCACGGAAGTGTTGTAGGAGCTGCCTGCAGAAACCTTCTCGCCGGTCATCGGCTGTTCCTCGGGACGGCTGCTTTCCTTCGACAAGTGCGCGCCATGTCGAAGGACTGGTGGAGCCGGAGGGGGCAATTATGCCCCCGACATATCGGTCCGTGTGGCCGGCGTGATGGGAAGCGTTCACTTTTCACGGGCAAGCCCCGTGCAGACCCGTGCCTTGGCGCGCGGACTGGAATTGGGTGGAGAATAGCGGAACCTCAACGAGAACGGAAGGAAGGTCCAGGCTGGTTCTTGCCCTGACCGTGTCGGGCTTCGCGCTCGCCGCCGTGGCGTCGACCACGGGCGGCAGTCTGCCGCGTCCCGCGCCCGTGCCCGGCGGGGTGGCGATCGTCTGCGTTGGCCGGGCTTCCGATCCGGCGCCGCGCGTGGCGTTCGACGCTCAGCGAGTGCTGGTGATGCGCGCCGGTAATTTCTGGGAAGCAGTCGTCGGCCTGCCGCTCGGGACGCAGCCCGGTGCGCGGGAACTCACAGTGCTGGAAGGCGAGCAGGACGCGCGCATGATTCCTTTCGATGTCGGCGCGCACGACTACGAAACGCAGCGCATCACGCTCGCAAATCGGCGCATGGTCGAGCCCGAGCGCGCCGACCTACGCCGTATCGAGCGGGAGCAGGAGGCCATCGTCCGGGCGTTTGCGACCTGGAGCGATAGCGCACCTGAAAGCCTGGGCTTCGTTCTGCCGACGACGGGGCGCATCTCCAGCACGTTCGGCCTGAGGCGTATCTTCAACGACGAGCCGCGCCAGCCGCACAGCGGCCTCGACATCGCCGCTTCCGAAGGAACGCCCATCGTCGCGCCAGCGGCGGGCACGGTGATCGAAACGGGTGAGTATTTCTTCAACGGCAACTCGGTGTTCGTCGACCACGGCCAGGGTCTCGTCACGATGTACAACCACCTGAGCCGCATCGACGTCGCGAAAGGCGCGCGCCTCGCTCGCGGCGAGCGGATAGGCACGGTCGGCCGCACTGGACGCGTCACCGGTCCGCACCTGCACTGGTCGGTGAGCCTCAACAGCGCGCGTGTCGATCCCGTGCTTTTTCTTTCGAGTCAATTGTGGGAGCAGGGCCTCGAGGGCTTGCAGTCCACCGCGCTGCCCGGCTCCTCGGCCCAGACTGCGCCGACTCGATGCGATAAATAGCACTCGTCGACCGAGCGTAGGCCCGCGACGAATCCGGCGGGCCTGTCGGCGTGCTCGCGAGCCCGCGGTGCGGGCGCGGGATGCCCGGTTCCCCGGACGGCATTAAGATAGGCGGGTATTTTTAGGAGATCCCTTGAACATGGCGGATTCAGCGCCGTCGCGTCCAGATATATTCGTCGTCGAGGGAGAAGGCGGCTCGACGCGGGAATTTCGGCTGTCCAGCCATTTCCAGCCGATCTTCAGTTTTGCCCATCGTCGACCGGTGGGCTACGAAGGCCTGATCCGCGGAACCGACGAAACTGAAAGACCCTATTCGGCGACCGAACTCCTTTCAAAAGCCCCGGCAGGGGTTGCGCGCATGCAGCTCGACCGCCAGTGCAGAGCACTCCATGTTCGAAACTTCCAACGGTTCGGCGACGAGAACAGCTGGCTTTTCCTCAACGTCGATCCGTTCATCGCGGTCCAGGGTCAGCGCTTCGGGTCCTTTGGCCAGATGCTCGAGGAAAACGGCATGCCCGCGCACCGGGTGGCCGTAGAGTTGATCGAGACGCCGTTCGAGGACGAGAGGCGCCTTCCCGCTGCGGTCGAGCACTATCGCGAGCTCGGCTGTCTGATCGTGATCGACGATTTCGGCGCGGGATACTCGAATTTCGACCGCATCTGGAGACTCAGGCCGGACATCGTGAAAGTCGACCGCGAGATGACGCGGCGCGTCTCGGTGGAGCCGCTCGCGCGGCGCATGTTCACGGGGATCATCTCGGTGCTGCACGAAGCGGGCGCGCTGGTGTGCGTGGAGGGCATCGAAACCGAGGCCGAGGCGCTTTGCGCGACCGACGCCGATGCCGATCTGATGCAGGGGAACTACTTTGCTCTGCCGGCGCCAGGTCTGCTCGAGGAGCATACCCGCGACGCCCTGTTCGCACGGTTGTTCAAGAGCTTCCGCGCGGAGACCACCGCGTTTCTAGAACAGCAGCGCATCCGGCTCGAGCCTTACATCGCGGCGCTCGCGGACGCGGTGCTGGCGCTGTCGAGCGGCGCGAACCGCCTGAAGGCGGTGCGGGCGCTGCTCGATCTCGACTGCACGGAGCGCTGTTACCTGGTTGCTGCCGACGGTTCGCAGATCGGAGCGAGCGCCGAAGCCGAACGCAACGTCAGTGCGCGCGACCGGCGTCTGAAGCCGATACGCCCGATCACCGGCACCAACTGGCAGACCAAGCCCTTCTTTCGCCGCGCGGTGGAAACCCCGGGCAAGGTCCAGATCACGCGGCCCTACCTGTCGGCTGCGGGCCCGAAGCTCTGCATCACCCTGTCGTTCGCGCTTTCTCTGAACGGGTCGTATCACGTGCTGTGTGCAGATCTCGACTTCGCCGCGCTCGCGGGGGACGACCTCGCGTTCGGGCTCACCAGGCGGGCGCGCTAGGCGAACCGGGACGAAAGCCGCCGCCGTCTTCGCAGGCATCCGGAATCCCTGCGGACGGCGAGCGATGGACATTCGTGACGCATTTCACGCGCCGCCAGCTATGCCACGACTCCCATATGGCATACTCCCAGCTTCCATCGGCGCCGCAAACATGGTCGATCTTGTTTCACCGAGTCTTGATACCTACCACTCTCGGGGAGAGCGCGGTGCGCGCGACGAATATCATCTGTGGAGTCATTTCCAGCCGATTTACAGCCTCGCTCATCGCCGTCCCGTCGGTTACGAAGGCTTGGTTCGCGCGACAGACTCGAATGGAAGGCGCGTCACGCCAGTCGAGCTGTTCAGCAAAGCGCAGCAAAACGAGGCGCGGGTCGAACTCGACCGCCAATGCCGCGCTCTCCATGTCAGCAACTTCCAGAGGCTTGGCAGCGCGCGCAGCTGGCTGTTCCTCAATGTCGATCCGCAGGTCGCCACGGAAGGGCTCCGATCAGGCGCCTTGTTTCTGAAGATGCTCCAGGCGAACGGCTTCCCCGCGCACCGGGTGGCGGTGGAACTGATCGAGACGCCGTTCGAGGACGACGCGCGCCTTGCATCGGCGGTCGAGCACTACCGCAAGCTGGGCTGCCTGATCGTGATCGACGACTTCGGTGCCGGGTACTCGAACTTCGATCGCATCTGGCGGCTGAGGCCGGACATCGTCAAGATTGACCGCGAGATGACGCGCCGCGTCACGATCGAGCCCCTCGCGCGGCGCATGTTCATGGGGATCATCTCGGTGCTGCACGAGGCCGGATCAATCGTGTGCGTGGAGGGGATCGAGACCGAAGCCGAGGCGCTTTGCGCAATAGATGCCAACGCCGATCTGATGCAAGGCGACTATTTTTCCTCTCCAAGCGAGAAGTTGCCACCTGAGAATGCGTGCAGCGATGTGTTTGCGCGGCTGATTTCCGGTCACCGCGCGGATTTCGCTGCTTTCCAGAAGCGCCAGCACGCCCGGCTCGTTTCCTACCTGGCCGCGCTGAAGAATGCCGTGCAGGACCTGTCCCTCGGCGCCGAATTCCGGCCGGCCGTGCAGGGGCTGTTGAAATTGCCCTGCGCGCAGCGTTGCTATCTGATCGGCGCGGACGGATTGCAGATCGGCGCGAACGTCGATGCCGATCGCAACGTATACGCTCAGGATCCGCGCTTCGAGGCGGTGCAACCCACCGAGGGCACCGACTGGCAGACCAAGCACTACTTCCGTCGCGCGATCGAGGCTCCGGGCAAGGCTCAGATCACGCGGCCGTATCTGTCGGTCACCGGACCTCAACTGTGCGTGACCCTTTCGTTCGCTTTCGAAGCATCGGATGGGATGCAGCAAGTGCTCTGTGTCGATCTCGATTTCGCAGCGCTCGCCGGCGAGGATGTCGCATTCGGCGTGAGCAATTTGAACGCGTAAGCTTTACCCGCATTGTCCCGACTGTTCTTGGCAGCGGGTCCCTTGGCGGTGCGACGGTTCCCGTTTCCGCCTATCAGGCCGGGGTTTTCGGCGACCGGTCTCCGGTGACACGAACTCATTCGGCGTACCATAGCGCGCGGGTCAACAACAAAGGAGGAGCGATGAAACCGGAGCTGAATCTGCTGGTGTGGTCTGTTGTTCTGACTGTTGTGCAAATGCTGGTGGCGGCGCAGGCGGCGTTCAACAAAGTAGGTCTCATGGGCCTCGTCGGCAACCGTGAAGGCATGCCCGAGATCACCGGCTGGGGAGGCCGCGCGGCGCGCGCGCACTACAACATGCTCGAGAACCTGGTGCTTTTCGCCGCGCTGGTGCTCGTGGCCGTCGCCGTGAATAGGACCAACGATATGACGCTGCTCGGCGCCCAACTATTTTTCTGGGCGCGGCTCGCCTACGCCCTCATCTACGTGGCGGGCATCATCTGGGTCCGCACCATAGCCTGGGCGGTGTCCATGGCCGGCCTGATAGTTATCTTCGCGCAGCTCATGAAGTGAGTTTGCTTTCACCTGCCGCCGCGCAGGTCTTGTGAATCTAGGCTATCGGTAGTACATCGGGAGCGTGCATGGCCGGCCGGCCGTGCACGTCTTCTGACATCGAATCGCGCAGCCGTCTCCGAACGGGGACGCGCGTAGAATGCGCGTCTCGCTCTTCAAATTTCAAGGACCACCATGAACATTTCCATGTACCAGGCGAGCACGCCGCGCTTCGTCAATATACTCAAGAATCTTTCCGGTATCCTCGACAAGGCGCAGGCTCACGCCGAGGCGAAGAAAATCGATCAGGCGGTGCTGCTCAACAGCCGGCTCTACCCCGACATGTTTGCCTTGGCGCGGCAGGTCCAGATCGCCTGCGACTCCGCCAAGGGTGCAACGGCGCGACTCGCCGGCGTCGAAGTTCCGAAGCACGAGGATACGGAACAGACCTTCGCCGAGCTGAAGGCGCGGATTGCCAAGACCATCGCGTTCGTCGAATCCCTGAAACCGGCGCAGATCGACGGCAGCGAAGAGAAGAACATCCACCTGAAGCTGGGATCCCGCGAAGTCGACTGGAAAGGAATGCAGTATCTGCTCGGGCACGCATTGCCGAATTTCTATTTCCATGTCGTCACCGCGTACGACATCCTGCGCCACAACGGCGTGGAGGTCGGCAAGCGCGATTTCATCGGCAACCCGTAGCATCCGACGGTTTTCTGTCGGAATCGGGGCGACGCGCGGCGCCTATCGAGAGGCGATGAACCGCGCCCGCTCGCCCACCGCGCCCAGCAGCGATACCGCGAAATCGGGGCTCGCCTTGATCAGGTCCAGGAATGTGTTCCTGCCGATCGCGAGCAAACCGCAATCGGTTTCGGATGTCACCGTCGCAAGGCGCGGTGTGCGCTCGACCAGCGCCATCTCGCCGAACACGCCGCCGGGGCCGATTTTCTCCACGAGCTTGTCCTGGATGGATACGGCAAGTCGGCCCTCCAGCACTACGTACATCAGCACTCCTGTCTGGCCTTCCTTGACAATGACTTTGTTTCGTTCGTAGCGCACCGTCGTCTGGGAAAGCGCGCGAGAGAGAATGGCGAGGGCGGATTTGTCGAAAACCGCCGATTCCTTCAACTTGCCCTCCGACGCGGCTCTGCCCGGATTCTGCCGGCCTATGGCGTCGCGCATGCGGCGGATCATGACGCTCATCAGCATGAGCGCGAACTCCGGTTTTTTCCGCAGGGCGCCTTGAAACTGGCCGTCGTCGAGCCCGATGACCCGGCACGGTATTTTCGCCACAGCGGTGGCGCTGCGGGGCATCTCGCTGATCGACGCCATCTCGCCGAAGATCTCGCCTTTCCCGACCTTGCCGATGACCTTGTTCTTCGCGATCAGGCTGACTTCGCCGTCCAGGAGCAGGTACATCTTGTCGCGCTGTAAAAGGAGCCTGCTTCCCTTTTCGTTCTCGGCAAAAATGGTCGCGCCCTGCGCGATGGTTTCCGGCTTACCGGCGGAACTGAAAAACTCCGTCGCCATGGCCGGGTCGTAGATCGAAGGTTTTGCGGGGACCTCGATCGATGGTTTTGCGGGTTTCTCCGGCTTCGTGAAATCCAGTTCACTCATTCGGTTCTCTCCGGCAAGTCGCTGGCCTGTCCTGCATCAGCCCGTCGTCGGCCCCGGGCTCAATCCACCTTCGCTCCGGAAGCGTTGATCACCCGCGCCCACTTTTCGATTTCGTTCCTGATGTGGGCCGCGAATTGCTCGCGGCTGCCGCCGATCGGTACTAGGCCGTCGTTGGTCATGCGGATCTTCATATCGGCACTTCGCATGATATTCGCAACTTGCGCGTTCAGCAGCCTGAGTATTTCCGAGGGCGTGCCGGCCGGCGCGAGCAACCCGTACCATTGGCTGGACTCGTACCCCGGAAGGCCCGCTTCCGATACGGTCGGCAGCTCGGGCATCGCCTGCAACCGCTCCCGGCTCGTGACCGCGATCGCGCGCAAGCGGCCCGCTGCGACATGTCCGCCTGCGTTGATCGCCGGGAGGAACATCACCGGAGCCTCGCCCGCGAGCAGCCCGATCATCGCCGGGCCCGAGCCCCGATACGGAATGTGCACCAATTGCACTCCGGCCATCACGTTGAAGAGCTCGCCCGCGAGATGCGGCGTGCTGCCGGAGCCCGCGCCCGCAAACCCGATTTTTCCGGGCTGCGACTTCGCAAGCGCGATGAGATCGTTGACCGACTTGACCGGCAGCGACGGATGCACGACGAGCACGTTCGGTCCCAGCGCCATCAGGCTGATCGGCTCGAAGTCGCGGAGCGGATCGTAGGGAATGCTCTTGTAAAGACTGGGGTTGGTGACGAATCCCGCGCCCGTAAACAAGAGTGTGGCGCCGTCGTTCGGCGATTTCGCCGCAGCTTCCGTACCGATGTTTCCGTTTGCACCCCCGCGGTTTTCAATCAAGAAGGACTTGCCGAAGGTCTCGGTGAGCTTCTGGGCGAGGATCCGCCCCGCAGCGTCGACGCCCCCACCGGCCGGAAACGGCAGAATTACGTGCACCGGGCCCTTGGGATAGGAATGTTCGGCGCCCATCGAACGCTGCGCGAGCCCGGAGCACGCGCTGAAAAGCAGGACGGTCGCCGCGACCGCGCGAGCAGCATTCATTTCCCGACTCCCTGAATCGCCCGCCACACATTCTGCGGGGTCGCGGGCATGGTGATGTCGCGCACGCCGAATGCGGCCAGCGCGTCGACGATCGCATTGACGACCGCGGCGGGAGCGGGCGTAGTCGCGCCTTCGCCTCCGGCCTTGATTCCCAGCGGGTTGGTCGGCGAGAGAATTTCCACGATCTCTGCATTGAAGGAGGGTAGCGTATCCGATCGGGGAATGGCGTAGTCCATCAGGGACCCGGTGTGTGGCTGGCCCGTGGCCGGGTCGACGTGATAGATCTCCGAGAGCGCCTGGCCGATTCCCTGAGCCGCGCCGCCGTGCGTCTGCCCGTGAACGATCAGGGGATTGATGCAGCGGCCGACATCATCGACCGCCGTGAACCGCGTGACCTCGACCGCTCCCGTTTCCGGATCGACCTCGCACTCGCAGATCGCGCAGCCGTTCGGGAAAACCGGATCGTGCATTTCGCTGTCGGCGACGACCGCCAGTCCGCCCTTGAGATCCTTCGGGAGCATGCCTGCCTCGGTTTCCCGCGCGAGATCGAGGAAATCAAAGGTCTTCTGCGCATGCGGCGAGCAAAAACGACCGTGGGCAAACTCGATTTCCGCGGGTTTCACCTCGAGCAGGAATCCAGCGATACGTTTTCCATTTTCGATGAGGTCCTTTGCGGCGATCGAGAATACCGTCGCCGCATGGCGCATCGAGCGTCCCGAGTGGGATCCGCCGCCGACGCTCACGATATCGGTGTCGCCTAGAACGATGTCGACCGCGTCCATGGGCACGGACAGCAGCGACGAGACCACCTGCGCGAAACTCGTCTCGTGGCCTTGTCCCGCGGGCTGCGTGCCGATCACGACCCTGACGCGTCCCGCGGGCGTGACGGCGATCTCGGCGCGCTCCCTGGGCGAGCCGATCGAAGACTCGACGTAATTCGACAGACCGAGTCCGAGGAGCTTGCCGCGCGCGGCGGCGCTCTTCCGGCGGACCTCGAAGCCGCTCCAGTCGGCGATCCGCATTGCGAGATCCATGTTGGCCTCGTAGCTGCCGCTGTCGTAGGTCATTCCGACCGCGTTTCGGTAGGGCATCGCATCCGGGCGGACGAGGTTCTTTCTTCGCAGTTCGATCCGATCGAGCCCCAGCTCCTTCGCGGCGGTGTCGATCAGGCGCTCGATCGCGAAGTTGACCTCGGGCCGTCCCGAGCTGCGGTACGGATTTGTCGGCGCGGTGGTGGTGAACACGCCGCGGCTTCGAAGCGTTGCTGCGGGAATGTCGTACGGCCCCGTGATGAGGCCCGATCCCTTCGACAGCGGCGAGAGCGAAACGCAACGCGAGCCGACGTTGGAGAGGTTGGAGGCGCGCATCGCGAGAAATCTGCCGTCTGCGCGGAGCGCGAGTTCGACCTCGGTTACGAGGTCCCGCCCCTGAAAATCAGAGAGGAAGGCCTCGGATCGCGAGGCGGTGAATTTCACCGGACGGCCGAGCTTGCGGGAGGCCCAGAGCACCAGGCCGAATTCCACGTAGACGCGGTTCTTCGATCCGAAATTGCCCCCGACGTCGCACGAGAGCACGCGCAGGTTTCGGGACTCGATCCCAAGCAATTCGGCGAGGTCCTTCTTGTAGCGCACGGCGCCCCCGCCTCCCGCATATAGGGTGTATCTACCGGTAAGCGCGTCGTAGGAACCTAGTCCTGAGCGCGGCTCGAGCGCGACGGCGGTGCATCGCCCGATCCGGAATTTCATCTTGACGATGCGATCCGCCGTCGCGAAGGCGCCATCTGTCGCCTCGCGGTTGCCGAAAACCGTGTCCACCAGCACGTTGTCGGGAACTTCGTCCCACACCGACGGCGCGCCCTTCCCACCCTCAAGCGCATCCTCCGAGTGTGTGACCCAGGGCAGCTCCTCGTACTCGACCTCAACGGCTTCGGCCGCGTCGAGCGCCTGGTCCCTGGTTTCTGCGACCACCATCGCGACCGCCTCGCCCACGTGCCGTGCCTTGTCGGTCGGCAGCAGCCAGTGGGGACCCTCGAAGATCCTGCCGCCGCCGGGGCCCGTAAGTTTCATGTCCTCCCGCGTCGAGGGCAGGGGATGGTGCGGAATCGGTCCAAGGTGGTCTGCTGCGCAGTCTGCGCCGCTGTATGTCGCGAGGATCCCGGCCATGGTGCGAGCGCGCTCTGCGGCGACGCGGCGGACGCGCGCGTGCGGATAAGGCGAGCGCACCATCGCGGCATACGCTTGCCCGGGCAGATTGAAGTCGTCGCTGAACCGTCCGGCTCCGATGAGCAGCCGCAAGTCTTCCTTGCGCGGCAGCGGTCGTCCCACGGCGTCGGCTGCGACGTTACCCGGCCTCCTCGACTCACTCACTCCAACTCCTCTTCGGTCAGGCCAGGCTCACATCGGAGAGTCCGGACTTCCGTGCAAACTATGACAAAATTTCGTGTCGCTGTGGGCTGCGCGCAGGCTTGGCGGGTGCTGGAGCGGTCGCCGCCCGATGACGCGCTTCGTCAGTTCCTGCCAAAATCCGGCCAGCTCAGGCGGTGTCCGGCGTTTGCTTGCCTCGAAGGCCGACCTGTTTGATAATTCATATCAGAGACTTATTGAGTCAAAGGGCGTCTGGCACGGCACTTGCGCTTAATCTCAGCGCAGGTTGGTGCTAACTTGCTGGTTGAGCTTTTAACACGGGATAGCTATGCGGAGAGTGAATAACCAAGCCGGTTTCACGATTGTCGAGCTCATGATCGTCGTCATGATCATCGGCGTGCTGGCGTCGATAGTCCTGCCGAGCATAAGATCCAGTGCGGTGCGCGCGCGGATGTCGGAGGCAATCCTTGCCTTGAGCACCTGCAAGAACATGGTTTCGGAACTGTACAACTCCGGGGGCGATCCCCCCGGCGCCGGAAACTGGGGTTGCGAAGCCAGCAACGTATCCACCTATGTGGATACGATCTCGACCACTGATGTCGGTGTGATCGTCGCATCGTTGCGGGGGTTCGGCGACCTGAGGGTAGACTTCCACGATCTCACCCTGGCGCCGCTGGACAACACGGGAAGTCTGCCGGTTCCAGGCTCCCTCGTCAGAAGTTGGCGGTGCGGTTCTCCCGTCGAAATCCCCATCCCCACGTCGGTGCCTGCGCAATTCCTTCCCAGCTCCTGTCAGGGTTGACGGCCCAAGCTGGGCAGGGCCATCATCTCGCCTGCGTCGCGTCGAAGTAATTCCCGCTGCTGAATCCGCACTCCGAGTATGCGGTGCCGACCGCGGCGCACCGGCTTGCACGCGCCTCGCAGGAAGCGCGCTTGCGGCCGGCCCGCGATTCGTTTCCTCACGACCTGGAGAAGAAGATGATCGTAAGATTTTCCGCGATTCGATGGTTGTCCCTGCTGTTTTTTTCCGCAATCGCCATTGGCGCTTTCGCGCAGACGCCCAAGGCCGAGTTCAAGCCGGAAGTCGGCCAATCGGGCAAGGACGTCGTGTGGGTACCATCGCCGCAGGAGCTGGTCGACAAGATGCTCGACATGGCGGGGGTGACCCCCAAGGACTACGTGATCGATCTCGGCTCGGGCGACGGCCGCACGGTGATTGCCGCGGCGAAGCGGGGGGCGCGTGCGCTTGGCGTCGAGTTCAACCCGGAGATGGTGGCGCTGTCCAGGCGGAACGCCGCCGCGGCGGGAGTCGGCGGTAAGGCGAACTTCGTCGAAGCCGATATCTTTCGCACCGACCTTTCTCAGGCTACGGTCATCACTCTGTTCCTCCTGACGGAACTGAACCTCAAGCTCCGCCCGACGATCCTCTCCCTCATGCCGGGGACCCGCGTCGTTTCGAACACCTTCAGGATGGGAGAGTGGGAGCCGGACCAGACCGCCGAGCTCGGTTGCGACACCTATTGCACCGCCTATATGTGGATCGTACCCGCCCACGTCGAGGGTCGGTGGAAGACGGGGCAGAGCGAGCTCACGCTCAAGCAGGAATTCCAGAAAGTGACCGGAACGATCACGTCCGGGAACGTCGCCACGCCAATTTCAAGGGGTAGTTTGCGCGGCGATCAGATCAGATTTACCGCGGTGGGCGCCGAATACCGCGGGCGCGTGAGCGGCGAGACGATCGAGGGAACGCTTAAATCCGCTGGAAACCCGGTCAGCTGGAAAGCTACGCGCTAGAGTTGCCTGCAGCTTTGCCGTCTGCAAAGCCGGGCGCAGAGAAGCGCGCATCGCTGGTCGGTTCGGTTCGCGCGCCGTAAGCGCGATCGGGCGGGTGGACGTGCTGAAGTGCGCGCTTGGGATGACGCCCGTTCGCTGCTAGTCGATCTTCGCGCCGACCGTTCTCACGACTTCGCCGTACTTGGCGTATTGCGCCCGAATGAGCGCGGCAAATTCCTCGGACGTCGAAATGAAGGGCTCCAGCCCGCCGACGCTGCGCACTTTTTCGCGCATGTCCGCGCTGGCCAACAGCCGGTTGGTTTCATCGTGCAGCCTGGAAAGCACTGTCGTCGGCACTCCGGCAGCCGTGAAAATTCCGATCCATGCCGTGACCTCGAAACCAGGAAAAAGCTCGCCGATAGTCGGGAGCTCCGGGAATGTCGCAGACCGGGATTTTCCCGCGACGGCAAGTCCACGCAGCTTTCCGGCCTTGATATGTCCCGTAACCGAATTTCCGCCGAACATCACGGGCACCTCGCCCGCGAGCAGCGCGATGGTCGCGGGTCCGCCTCCCTTGTACGGAACGTGCACCAGTTGGATTCCGGCGCGCGCCTTCAGCATCTCCATGGTGAGATGATGCTGGCTGCCATTGCCGATCGAGGCATAAGCGAGGGGCGGGTCGGCGCGGCGAGCGTAATCGAGGAATTCCTGCAGGTTCTTCACCGGCAATGCCGGGTTGGTTGTGAGCACCATCTGGGTGGTGACAAGCGTGGCGACGGGCGCGAGGTCCTTCAAGGTATCGACCGGCAGATTCGCGTATAGATGTGGGCTGATGACGATCTGGCTGTCCTGGCCAAGGAGCAGCGTGTATCCGTCGGGGACGGCCCTGGCCGCGAGTTCGCTCGAAAGGTTGCCGTTCGAGCCCGGGCGGTTTTCGACGACCACCGGCTGGCCGAGCGCGTCGCCGAGCCTGGGGGCCACAACCCGCGCGATCGTGTCGGTGGCGCCCCCCGGGGGATTGGGGACGAGCAGGCGGATCGGCCGGCTTGGGTACTGCGCCAGTACGGACTCCGCCGCGACTGTGAGAAAAAGCGCTGCGGCGAAACCCGCAAGCTCGAAGACGCGAATCGCTCTCATGATCTGTCCTTTCGCGCTGCAATCGAAGGCCACCGGTGCTGTCGACGAAAATCCGGTCCCGGCGCGCTTCCTCCCGCGCCCGATTCTCGGCAGCTTATGACACAATCATACCCATCAACCGCAGTCGTGAAATCGGGGAATACGCGTGACCGGTGATCCTTCCAGATGGACGTGAGCCTTCAGGTCGGCAAGTACGATGTCCAAAAGGCGCTCGGCAAGGGGGCGACCGGGGTGGTTTATCTCGCCAAGGACACCTTCACGGGGAAAGAAGTCGCGCTCAAGACGATCGAGCCCGAGGTGTTCCGCGATCCCGAATTCGGCACGGTATACCGCTCGCACTTCCAGAACGAGGCTTCGCTCGCCGGGAAACTCCGGCACCCGCACATCGCGGCGATCCTCGATGCCGTAGTACTGGAGGACTCGGGCCATATCGCGATGGAATATGTGAAAGGGGGCGATCTCTCAAGGCACGTGGCGGCGGAAAATCTGCTCCCGGTCGCGGACGTTCTGCAGATCGCGTTCAAGTGCTGCGGAGCTCTCGAATACGCAGCCAGGGAAGGCATCGTCCACAGCGACATCAAGCCCTCGAATCTCATGATCGACGAGGGAACCGACGTCAAGATTGCCGATTTTGGCGCGGCTTACCTGCGTAAGAGCCAAGCCGTACAAACGGCAGCCATGGGGTCGCCGTACTATATGTCCCCCGAGCAGATCGCCGGAAAGGAGCTCACTTTCCACAGCGACATGTACTCCCTGGGTGTTTCCCTCTATGAACTGCTCACGGGAAGAAAACCCTTCACTGCGGACAGCCTCGAGATGCTGGTGCAGAAGATCCAGACTCAGGAACCTGTCCCTCCGGGCAAGGTCCGGCCCGGGCTGCCTAAATCGGTGGACGCCGTTGTGCTGCGGGCGATGGCGAAGAAACCCCAGCACCGCTACCCGAGCTGGGCCGAATTCGCCAATGACCTTTCGAACGTCGTCCAGGAAGTTCTCCCGGCCAACACGGTCCCGGACAGCGAGAAATACGTTGCCCTGAAGAAAGTTGAGATGCTCGCGGGCCTCTCTGACACGGAATTCTGGGAATTGGCGAGAGCCGGGGAGTGGCTGCGCGTGCCGTCCAACCAGACGATCGTGAACGAGAATGCCAGAGGCAAGAGCTTCTACTTCATCGGCAAGGGACAGGCCAAGGTCACCCGGCAAGGGCGACTCCTCAACATGATCAACGAAGGCGAGTGCTTCGGCGAGATGGCCTATATCCGCGGCGGCGATATCCCTCGAAACGCGACCGTCGAATCCGTCACCGAACTTCTCCTAGCCAAGTTCAGGCCCGAAGCGATCGGCAAGATGAGCCTCGGTGCGCAGCTCTATCTGATCCGCGCGCTGTGCCGCAACCTCGCCGACCGGCTGGAGCTGGCCAACACGCGGATTGGCCGGTGAAGTCCAGTGCGCGTCCCACAATGCTTGCTGCGGGCGGTGTCGGCGAGCGAGCACTGCTGACCGCCCGATCCCAGCGATGAGTGCACTTCGCGACGGTATGAAGATCGATTGGGACGTGCCGGTCGAGATGGACGACGGTCTGATGCTCCGCGCCGACGTGTTCCGCCCCGTTGCCGAAGGGCGCTACCCGGCGATTCTTTCCTATGGTCCCTACGGTAAGGGGCTCGCGTTTCAGGAAGGCTACAAGACCGCCTGGGAAATCATGGCGCGCGACACTCCCGACGCGGTCGCCGGCAGCACCAACAAATACGCCAACTGGGAGGTCGTCGATCCGGAGAAGTGGGTGCCGGGCGGCTACGTCTGCGTACGCGTCGATTCGCGCGGCGCCGGGCGCTCCCCGGGGTACCTGCGCCACAACAACGCACGCGAGACCCGCGACATCCATTTGTGCATCGAATGGGCGGCGGCTCAAGCCTGGTGCAGCGGCAAAGTCGGCATGAACGGTATTTCCTACTACGCGAGCAACCAGTGGCGCGCGGCGGCGTCGCAGCCGCCGCACCTCGCCGCGATCTGCGTGTGGGAAGGCTGGTGCGACAGCTACCGCGACGGCAACCGCCACGGCGGAATCATCTGCAGCTTCCGCAAGAATTGGCAGGACATGCAGGTGAAGACGGTCCAGCACGGGCAGGGCGAGCGCGGCGCGAGGAGTCGCGTAACGGGCGATACGGTTTGCGGCCCGGAAACGCTCCCGCCCGAAGAGCTGGAGAAGAACCGCGAGAACATGTGGGCTGAAATCCTGTCGCGCCCGCTCGACGGACCCTATTACCGGGAGCGCAGTGCGGATCTCTCGAAAGTCGTGGTGCCGCTGCTCTCGGCGGCGAACTGGGGAGGGCAGGGCCTGCACACGCGCGGCAACTTCGAGGGTTTCGTAGGCGCGGCGTCTAAGCAGAAATGGCTGGAAGTGCACGGCGGCTCGCATTGGGCGCCGTTCTACACTGATTACGGGGTGAACCTGCAGAAGCGCTTCTTCGATCATTTTCTGAAGGGCCTGGACAACGGTTGGGACCGGCAGCCGCGGGTGCAGCTGCAGGTCAGGCATCCCGGCGAGAAATTCGTCCTGCGCCACGAAAACGAATGGCCCCTCGCGCACACGAAATGGACTCGCTTCTACCTCGATCCGAGCTTGATGCGCCTCTCCGCGACGCCGCCTGCTTCCGAGAGGACGCTCGCGTACGAGACCGCGGGCGACGGCGTGACCTTCTCGACCCTGCCTCTCGAGAAGGAAACCGAGATCACCGGACCCTCGGCGCTCAAGCTCTTCATCTCTTCCTCCACCGCCGACGCCGACGTCTTCGCCGTGCTGCGCGTGTTCGACCCGAAGGGAAAGGAAGTCTCGTTCCAGGGAGCGCTCGATCCGCGCACTCCGGTCGGACAGGGATGGCTGCGCGCATCGCACAGAAAGCTCGATCCGAGACGCTCACTG
>DATDGA010000459.1:0-4688 GCA_036522335.1 Burkholderiales bacterium | reverse complement strand
GGTCCGGTACACGAGCGTAACGAGACCGGCCATCATGACGACGGAGATCGCCATGATTGCGATCTGCACGCTGGTGATGGTGGCGCCGCCGATGTCGTACGATTGCGTCTCGACGATCTGCGGAAACGCGAGGGGGTTGCGGCTCCAGATCAGCATCGCCACATGTTGCAGGATGATCGACGCGCCGATCGCGGTGATGAGCGGAGCGAGGCGCGGCGCGCCGCGCAGCGGGCGGTAGGCGAGCCGCTCCATCGCGTAGCCGATCAGCATGCACGCCGGGATCGCGCAGCCCGTCGCGACCAGTACGATGACAAGCGGCGGCAGGCCCGAGGGCGCGAGCGCGCCGATCACGGAGAACGCCACCATGGCGCCGACCATCACCACTTCGCCGTGGGCAAAATTGATGAGCTGGATGATGCCGTACACCATGGTGTAGCCGAGCGCGACCACCGCGTATATCGCGCCCAGGGTGAGGCCGTTGATGAGCTGCTGGATGAATATGTCCATCAACAAGAACGGCACCCGCAGGTGCCGTCTCGCGTGTTGCTCATCAAGAGCGCTTACTTCTTTTGAGCGTCCGTCGCGGGCGCCGAACTCTGGGCGATGAAGTCGTCGTACTTGATGGTCTTGCCGCTCTTGATGATGGCGATCGGCAGGAGCTTGCCGAGCTTCATGGTGAAGATGGTCATTTCGGCGTCCTTGCGGTCGCCTTTGTCATCGAATGATATCCGGCCGGTCGCGCCCGCGAAATCGATTTTCTGAAGGACGGGCAGATATTTCGCCGGGTCGGCCGAGTTGGCCTGCTTCATCGCTTCGATCAGCAGGTTCGTCGCGTCATAGGTAAACGGCGAATACAGGATCGGCTCGACGTTAAACCGCTTCTTGTAGGCATCGAGAAAAGTCTTGGAGGCCGCAAGAGGCGGGATTCCCGCCTGCGAGCACAACAGGTCGTCGGCGGCGCTTCCGGCGAGCTGACTCATCTTGTCGGTGCAGGCGCCGTCTCCGAAGGAGAATACCGCCTTGACGCCAAGCTCCTTGCCCTGCCTGAGCAGCGGGCCGCCGGTGGCATCCATTCCACCGTAGAACACCGCGTCGGGATTGCGGCCTTTCACCTTGGTCAGCACCGCCTTCCAGTCGGTGGTCTTGTCGGTGCCTCTTTCGCGCGCGAGCACATTCACTCCCGCGGCCTTGAGCGTCTTCTCCACTTCGTTCGCAAGACCTTCGCCGTAGGCGGTCGCATCATCGATCACTGCCGCGACCTTCGGTTTGACGTTGGCGGCCAGATAGTTTGCGATCGCCGGGCCCTGCTGGTCGTCGCGCCCCACCACGCGGAACACGTTCTTGAAGCCCTGTTCGGTCAGCTTCGGATTGGTCGCGGAACCCGTGATCATGGGCGTCGGAGGATTGGTGCCGTTGTAGATCGCCGAGGCCGGGATGGTGACGCCCGAGTTGAGGTGCCCGACCACGCCAACGACTTTGGCGTCCACCAGCTTCTGGGCCACGGTGGTCCCGACCTTGGGGTCGGCCTGGTCGTCCTCGGCCAGCATTGCGAACGTGACATCCTTGCCATCGATCTTTGTTTTCGCCGCGTTTGCCTCTTCCACCGCCAGACGCGCGCCGTTCTCGTTGTCCTTGCCGAGATGCGCGATGCCGCCGGTGAGCGGTGCGACGTGGCCGATCATTACGGTGATGCCGGCAGTCGACGGAGATGGTGCCTGGGGTTTTTTTTCCTCGCCGCAAGCTGCGATGCCCCACGCAACAAGAGCGGCCATCGCTAGACCACCGAAACGGGAGCAGATCATCGCAACCTCCGGGTCAGGAACGCGGGAAAAGGTCGGGTTGATTATGCGGACCGCCCAATGGCGTGTCAATTTGCCGCAGCACTCACAACGTCGAGGGAACCGCCGAGCAATGGCCAAAGCCGGCCCTATGGCCGGCTCTTTGCTAGCGGATCGCGAAACCTCCGCCGGCTTCTTCCAACGTGATTCGCCTACTTCACCGTCAGGATGTATTTCGCCAGCGTCTTGGCATCGGCATCGCCGACCGTCCCATTGGGCGGCATCGGAATGGGACCCCAAACGCCGGTCGAGCCCTCCCTGATCTTCTTGGAAAGATACGCCTCGGCATCTGCGCGGGACTTGTACTTGGCCGCCACGTCCTTGTACGCAGGGCCGACCAGTTTCGTGTCGAGCGTGTGGCAGCTCAAACAGGCCTTTTCTTTCAAGAGTTGCTGCGCATCGGCGGCGAGCGCGGTACCGCTGGCGAAGGTGAAGAGGGCGGCTGCGGATAGCACTAGAGGTTTCATGAATTCTCCGGGAAAGTAAAAAAATTCGGCGCCATGCTACTGGATTTTTGCCGGCTTGGATACCTGTTCGACCAGAGTTTCCAGACGATGGATCGGCGCAAGGCAGGTAACGCCCTCGCATACCCAGGCGTTGACCTCGCCTCCCGCGGGCTTGGCGAGCACCGGCGGCAGGTCGCTCCACTCGGTTCCGACAGCGACCACCATGGTGTGCGGCAAGTAGCGTTGAGCGAGCGTGCTCTTCCAGCGCTGCAGCTCCGCCGACGGCCCGCGCAGGACCACCGTGCGCGTCGGCCTCTGGTGCTCTTCGAGCGCGGCGAGCAGCGTCGCGTGACCTCCCGGCTGCTCGCTCATGGAGGAATGAAACTGTGCGAGCGTGCGCTCTGCGGCGAGCGCGTAGCGCGATTCGCCGGTGAGGAAGTGAAGGCGCTGCAGGGCGAACGCCGCCACTCCGTTCCCCGAAGGCGTCGCGTTGTCGTAGCCGGGCTTGGGGCGGTGGATCAGCCGCTCGTGATCGTGGCTGGTGAAGAAGAAACCGCCGTTCTCCTTGTCCTCGAATTGCTCGAGCAGCACTTCGGCGAGGTCCTCGGCAAAAGCGAGCGTACCGGGGTCGAATTCCGCCTGCAGAAGCTCGATGAGCGCGGCAAGGAGATATGCGTAGTCGTCCAGATAGGCGTTGAGATGCGCCTGCCCGTCCTTGTACGTGGCGAACAGCCGCCCGTTCTTCCACATCGTGCCGCGGATGAAGCCGAGCGCCTTCTTCGCCGAAGCGAGCCACTCCTCGCGCCCGAACACCGCCGCAGCGCGCGCCATGCCGGCGACCATGAGCGCGTTCCAGCTGACCAGCACCTTCTCGTCGCGCCCGGGGCGCACCCGTCTCTCCCGCGCGACGAAAAGTTTTTCCCTTCCCGACTCGAGCAGACGTACGCATTCTTCCTCGCTCCTCCCGAGTTGCTCGGCGACCGCGCCCAGTGTGCACGCCACGCGCAGATGCCAATGCCTATTCTCGAAGTTGGGAGGGCCGTCCAGGCCATAGTACGGTGCGAGCACCGCGTACTCGTCGGCGGAAAGGAGCTCTTCCACTTCCTTGAGCGTCCAGACGTAGAACTTGCCTTCCTCGTGCTCCGAATCCGCGTCGAGCGAAGAATAGTAGCCGCCTTCGAGCGACTGCATTTCGCCCATCACCCATCCCGCGGTCTCTTCGGCGACCCGCGCAAAGAGGGTATTTCGCGTAGCGGTCCACGCATCGCAGTACAGGCGCAGCAGCGGACCGTTGTCGTAGAGCATTTTCTCGAAGTGCGGGATCTGCCACTGCGCGTCGACGCTGTAGCGCGCAAACCCGCCGCCGAGCTGGTCGTAGATGCCCCCGAGCGCCATGCGCTCGAGCGTATACGTCGCAACGCGCTCGGCCGTGCCGTCGCCTGCTGCGGCCGATCGGCGCAGGCAGAACTCGAGTTCCGCCGGATGCGGGAATTTTGGCGCCCCGCCGAATCCGCCATAGCGCGAGTCGAAGCTGGTCTTCAGGCTGCGCAGTGCCGCGTCGATCGGCGCGATCGACAGCTCCGAATGATGCGCGGGCGCACCGGGATGCATGTTCTCGAACGTGGCGAGAAGTGTCTCGTTCTGACGGCCGATCTCCTCGCGCTGCTCCCGGTAGAGTCGCGCCACGCGCTCGAGCAACTGGGGAAATCCGGGAAGGTTGTAGCGCGACTCCTTGGGGAAGTAAGTGCCGCCGAAGAAAGGCGCCCCGTCAGGCGTGAGGAACATGGTGAGCGGCCAGCCGCCCGGCCGCTGGGCGAGCATCTGGTGCGCGAGCTGATAGATCTGGTCGAGATCCGGGCGCTCCTCGCGATCGACCTTCACGTTGACGAACAGGCGGTTCATCACTTCCGCGACGCCCGGGTCCTCGAAGGACTCGTGCGCCATCACGTGGCACCAGTGGCAGGCGGAGTATCCGACCGAGAGCAGGATAGGCTTGTCCTCCTCGTGCGCACGACTTAGCGCCTCCTCGCCCCAGGCGTGCCAGTCGACGGGATTCCCTGCGTGCTGCTGGAGATAGGGACTGGTTTCCCGCGCGAGGCGATTGGGCATGACGGAGAACTGCAAGACCGAAGCAGCAGTTTAGCACTGCACCCTTGCCGGGCGCAGCGTAAACTGTGGCGGCCAATTGCAAGGAGAACTCGCATGGAACTCCATCGCGCGCGGCGCCGCGCGCTGCTTGCCGTGCTCAGCGGCGGCGCCATCCTCTCGACGGCGCTTCAGCGCGCGCTGGCGCAAACGGTCGCCCAGGGCGTGCGCGGCATTCAGGGCGAGGTGCTGGTCAACGGCAAAACTGCCGCGCGGGGAACGCCGGTGCGCCCGGGCGACACGGTGACCACGGGGAAAG
>DATDGA010000458.1:0-2365 GCA_036522335.1 Burkholderiales bacterium | reverse complement strand
AGCTTGCTTCATTGTCCGTCCTCTGTTTTTGATCGACAGAATTCTGCCGCGTGCGCGCCCAAGCGAACTCCCGGTCGCGACCCCAACCAAATTCGAGCTAGTCATCAATCGCAAAGCCGCCAAGGCGCTGGCCTCACGATACCGGAATCGTTTCTGCTGCGCGCCGGCTAGAGCATGATCCGGAAAAAGCCTGCCCCGCACTTGATGCGGGGTGGGTACCGGTTTTCCGAAAAGATCATGCTCAAACAAAAATATAGAGCGGGATGACGATTCGAAGAAAAGTCAGCCCGCTCTAGGTAACCACTGACCGCAGTTGGCGGAATCCCGCCGGAATGCCGCGCTTGGCGAGGACGATCTGCCAGTTCTGATAGCTGCGCGCCGCGAACGCCCCGGCGCAGCTCAGGAGATAGAAAACCCACATCCGATAGAGCCGCTCGCCGTATTCGGTGACGATCCGATCCCGGTGCGCTGCGAGGTTCGCGTGCCAGGCGCGCAGCGTCGGCGCATAGTCGGCGCCAAAATTGTGCCAATCCTCCACGACGAACCGGTTCTCCACCGCTGCGGCGATCTCCTTGATCGAGGGGAACATCGAGGTCGGCGCCGAGAAGATGTACTTCTGAAACCACGGATTGCATTCGGAGTTCGAGACATTGTCGCCGATCGTCTCGAGAAGAAAAATTCCGTCCTCGGTCAGGCAATCATGGACGATCCTGAAGTAGGTGTCGTAGTTCTGCCGGCCCACATGCTCGAACATGCCGAATGAGGCGACGCGGTCGAACTGACCCCTGATCTCGCGATAGTCCTGCAGCCGGATCTCCACCGGCAGGCCCCGGCAGCGCTCGACCGCGAGTTCGCGCTGCTCCGCGCTGATGGTGACGCCGACCACCGAGACGCCGTAGTTCTCGGTGGCGTATTTCGCAAAGCCGCCCCAGCCGCAGCCGATTTCGAGCAATCGCTGGCCTGGTGCGAGCGCGAGCTTGCGGCATGACATTTCAAGCTTGGCGTCCTCCGACTCGTCCAGCGTCGTCGCGCCGTCCCAGCAGGTGCAGCTGTAGATCATGTGCTTGCCGAGCAGCATGCGGTAGAAATCGTTGCCGACCTCGTAATGTGTCTCGGCGGTCGCCTGATAGCTCTTGAAGCGCGACAGGAACGGCCGGAGGCCCGGCCATACATAGGGGAGGTTAGGGAGGTGCTCGACGATCGCGTCGGCGAGCATGAAGGGCGACAATTTGAGCCTGGCGCGCAGGTCGGCGTCGAGCATGCGCGTGATCGCCTGGTCGAGGGCCGGCGAGTCCCACCATCCGTCCATAAAGGATTCCCCGAGTCCGATCGCGCCGCCGGCGAGCGCGCGCTTGTAAAAGCGCGGATCGCGCACGGCGATGTCCCACGGTCGCGGCCCGTCGATCCGGATGTCGGCTTGTGCGAGCAGATCGGCGACCAGCGCCGCGTAGCGGGCGGACACTGGCAAAGTCCTATGCCGGCTCCAGCGCCGGGCTCGTCTCGGCGGCTTCGATGGCCGCGTAATGATGGTGGCGGGTCAGCGGGGCGCTGTTGTCGAAGCCGTGCGAGAGCAGCACCTGATATACCAACGTACCGGCGCCATGCGCGAAGTCCGCGAGCCCGCCGTTGAGGTAGAGCCGGAAGGTGCGGAGGACTTCCTCGCCCCATTGCGCGCGGATCCTGTCGGCATTCCGCTCGAACCGTTCCAGCCAGTGGCGCAGCGTCAGCGCGTAGTGATAGCGCATGTTCTCGACGTCAACGAGGTGAAGCTGCCGATGGTCGCGTTCGATCGGCCCGAGGATCTCGCCGAGGGACGGATTGTAGTATCCGGGAAACACATATTTCTCGAGCCACGGATTGGATATCGGCGACGGGTTGGCGCGGCTGATGAACTGCAGCATCGCGAGCCCCGGCTTGCGCAGCACCTTGGCGACGAGGTGGTGGAAGCTCGCATAGCTCTCGCGCCCGACGTGCTCGAGCATGCAGATCGAGGCGAACTTGTCACATGATTTTACGTGGTTTGGGATGTTGCGGTAGTCGTCGTGGACGTACTCGATGCGATCGCTGCCGATGCCCAGCCGCTGCGCGCGCTCTCGCGCGAACGCGATTTGCTCCTGGGAAATATTGAACGACTTGACCCGAACGCCGTAGTTGCGGACCATGTGCAGGGCAAGCCCGCCCCAACCGCAGCCCGCTTCGACCACCAGCTCGCCCGGTTGCAGGCTCAGCTTGCGGCATACCAGATCCATCTTCTGGGTCTGCGCATCCTCCAGCGTGTCGGTCGGCCGGTTGAAATAGGCGCAGGTGTACTGCATCTCGGCATCGAGCCAGAGCTGATAGAAGCTGTTGGCGAGGTCGTAATGCG
>DATDGA010000457.1:0-2018 GCA_036522335.1 Burkholderiales bacterium | reverse complement strand
GCCAACAGAGGGATGCCCCAGCTGCCCGCGACCGCCTTGGCGGCGAGGCTCTTGCCGCCGCCCTGCACGCCGAGCAGGAGGATGCCTTTGGGCGTGTCGAGCCCCTTGGCGTCGGCAGCGCCCAGAAACACCGGCTTGCGGCGCTCGAGCCAGCGCTTGAGGTTTTGCAGGCCGCCGATGTCCTGGAATTTCGCGACGTCGGGCTCGAACGAGAGCAGGCCTCCCTTTCCGAGCGAATCGTGCTTGAAACGCAGGATGCGCTCGATGGTCTTCTGGTCGACCTCGCCGTCCTCCGCGATCGCCTGCCGCACCAGGCGCCGCGCGTCGTCGCGGCACATGCCGGCGAGATGCTGGGCGAGGAGATCGACCGTTTCCTGCGTGCCGCGGGGCTTCTTCCCTTCGCGCGATTCGTAGAGCTTGGCTTCTTCGTGGATCACCTCGCGGACTCCGGCCGCGTCCAGCACCGAGAGCCGGAAGCGCGCGCTCATCCGCGCCAGTTCCGACGGCATCTCGATCGACGAGCTGACGAACACGAGCGTGCGCGCGGTCTGGTTGTAACCGAGCGCGATCTCGCGCAGCAGCCGCTGATTGACCGGGCTGTCCAGGTACGGATGGGCGTCGAGCAGCGCGTACACGCCGTTTTGCGGGGTAACGTCTATGTGCCGCAGGGCGGCGGTGAACTCCTGCGTCATGGGGATCCTGTCCGTCTTGCCGTAGCGGTGGATGCCCTCGGTGACGCTCCAGGTGAAAAACGCCCATTCCTCGAAATTGCAGATGTTCTCGAGCAGGCTGGTCGCACGCGATTCCTCGTGCGTCTCCAGCAGCACGATGGGAAACCGCGATTTCAGGATCAGGGTGAAGTCCTGGCGCTCGTCCATCGATGCTTGCGCCCGGCCTTTAGGTCTCGACGACGAAGTCGAACGTCCCTTCGCCGGCGCCCCTGCCCGCCATGCGCATCTCCAGGTCCGGGCGGTAAATCCCGTCGCGGAGATTGCCGGGTTCGTCACGGAAGTAGAGCTGCGTGGTGAGAATGCGTCGCCCGGGGGCCTGCACCTTCACGTGAATATGGCGCGTGCGGCCCGGATATTCGGCCGGAACGATGGTTTGCAGGCGATAGCGTCCATCCGCGTCGGTGAACTGGTGGCCGCGATAGCGAAAGCCGCGGTTGTCGT
Source organism: Burkholderiales bacterium (assembly GCA_036522335.1). Classification (GTDB taxonomy): domain Bacteria; phylum Pseudomonadota; class Gammaproteobacteria; order Burkholderiales; family SG8-39; genus VBDM01. Next base: position 846 of record DATDGA010000457.1, on the reverse strand, counting down.
ACTCGCCATCCTCGTCCGCGTGCCAGAAATCGAGAAGGGCGTTCGCGACCGGCACGCACCGTGCCGAAAGCACGCGACCGACGACGATCAGCCGCGGAGCGTTCGACCGCGGTTCCACGAGCGAGACGCGGCGCGGCGTGTCGGTCTTGAAAAAAGGCCCCTCGGTCTGCTCCCCTGTCAGCTTCCCGCAGGTGAGTGGACGCGTCTGCGCGAAGGCGGGCATCGCCGGTAGGGCTGCGGCGGCAACGAGTAGGCGGCGGCGGATCAGGGAGGTCATCAGTGAATCTCCGGCTCGGGCGTCGGCGCCGTGCCTTCGAGGAAATCGAAATCGCAGCCTTCGTTGGCCTGCCGGATGTGCTGCGAGAACAGCGCGCCGTAGCCGCGCTCGAACCTGCGCGCCGGCGCTTTCCAGGCGCGCTTGCGCTTCATCATCTCGGCGTCATCGATCGCGACCTGCAGGCGGCGGCGCGGGACATCGAGCTCGATCGTGTCGCCGGTCTTCACCAGCGCGAGCGGTCCTCCGACCCAGGACTCGGGCGCGACGTGCAGCACGCAGCAGCCATAGGCAGTTCCGCTCATTCGCGCGTCCGAGACGCGAACCATGTCGCGCACTCCCTGCTGCAGCAGTTTTTTCGGAATCGGCACTTCCCACTCGGGCATGCCGGGCGCGCCGATCGGGCCGGCGTTCCTGAGCACGATCACCGAGTCCGCGTCCACGTCGAGCTTGGGATCGTCGATCCTCGCCTGAAGGTCGTTGTAGTCCTCGAACACCACCGCGCGGCCCTTGTGCTGGAGCAAGCGTGCCTCGGTCGCGGCGGGCTTGATGATGGCGCCGTCGGGTGCGAG
>DATDGA010000456.1:0-8111 GCA_036522335.1 Burkholderiales bacterium | reverse complement strand
TGTATCCGACCCACAGCGGACCCGCGATCTGGCCGAGCGCGAACGCCGAGGTCATCGCGGCCATGAGCGGGCGCGCGCGCTCCGCCGCGACGCGGCGCGCTTCCTGCATGCCGGCCATGGTGATCACCATGAAGGTTCCGCCGACCAGGACCGCCGCGGCCAGGATCCCGGGGAGTCCCGCGACCATGAGAGGCAGCACCACGCCGAGCGCCATCACGAGCGTCGCGATCGTCCAGACTTTCCGCTGGTTGCGGAAGGATCCGGCGAAATAAGTCGACGCCGCCGCTGCGGCGCCGAACGCGGGCCAGGCCCAGCCGAAGAGGGTGGGATCGGCGATGACTTCCTTCGCCATCGCGGGAAGGAAGGTCGCTGGAATGATGTAGCCGAAGCCGAATGCGCCGTAGCACAGCACGAGTTTCCAGTGACGTGCTTCGGGTTTGGCGCGCGCGGATTCGCCGGCCGGGTTCGATCCGGAACCGAGCACGCGCCAGAGACAGGCGGTAACGACAAAGGACGCCGCGCCGAGCGCGATCCAGGCCGCGGACGAAGAGGCGTGCGCCGTCATCAGCGCGAGACATACGGCGCCGGCGGCTGCGATGCCTGCGCCCACGCCCGAGTACACAATGCCGCCGCTCGCGAGCCGTGCAAGCGCCCAGGTGGAGACGAAGACCAGCACCCAGGCGCTCGCCACGCCGGCGAGCGCGCGCAGCGCGAACCAGACCGCGAAGCCCTGGAGCAGGCCCATCGCGAGCGTAGCGGCGCTGATCGCCAGCAGCCCGGCGCGGATCGCCGCAACCGGGGAGAGCGGCAGGCGCATCGCGGACAGCGCGCCCACCAGGTATCCGGCGTAGTTGGCCGAGGCGAGCCAGCCGCCGCCGGCGATAGAAAGACCGGCGTCGTCCTGCATCATCGGCAGGATCGGTGTGAATGCGAAGCGCCCGATACCCATCGCCACCGCGAGGGCGGCGAGTCCGGCGATGCTGACGGCCGTGGCGGGCATGGAGGCTCTTATACCTCCCACTCAGATGAATCCGTAGTCGTCCGGCTTCGCGCCCGGCAACACGCGCCCGAGCGCAGCTCCGCCCAGGCCGTACATCCGCGCGAAGAGGTAGGCGAGCACCGAGCGGTAGTCGTTCAGCACCTGATAGTCGCGGTTCTGGAAGAGGCTGGCTTCGCTCACCGCCATCTGACGCCCGGCGATGCGGCCGCCCGAGATGCCGCCGCCGAGCACCCACAGCGTGTTGCCGTGTCCGTGATCGGTGCCGCGGTTGCCGTTTTCGCGGAAGGTGCGGCCGAACTCGGACATGACGACGACGACGGTGTTGCGCCACTGGCTGCCCATTTCCTGCGCGAGCACGGAAAGTCCGCCTGCGAGGCCGGTGAGGTTCGCCGCGAGCGCGCCCTGCGCCGAGCCCTGGTTGACGTGCGTGTCCCAGCCCCCCACGTCCGCGAAGCCGATCGAGTAGGCGGGTCTGTCGCGCATCAGCTTCGCGATCGCACGGGTCTGGGCCGCGAAGGCGCGCGCCGCGCCGGCTCCGCGCGAGGACTCGGTCATCTCGTTCATCAGCTCCGCCGAGACCCTCTTCTTCGTTTCCATTCCCGCCGTCGCCATGTCCGAGAGCTTCGTCCCCTCGTATAGAGAAGCGATCATTTCGTTCTGGCGCGGCGGAAGGTTGTTCTTCATATTGCCCCGGAGCGAGATGTTCGGCACCGGGACCGCACCCTTGAAGACGGGGGTGAGGTTGTTGGTGAACGAAGCGGCGCTCGGCGAGCTGCTCCCCGAAAGGGCTTCGACGAGGCGGTTGAGATAGCCGCTCGAGTAGTCGAGCGCGCCTGCGCCCTGCCCGAGCTCCATCAGGTCCTGGGCCTGGAAATGGCTGCGCGAGAGGTCTTCGCTGCCGCTGAACGGGATCAGCACTGCCTGCCTGTTCTTGTACAGAGCGAGGAGCGAGTCCTTCACCGCGGCGTTGAGAGCCCAATCGGAGTCGAGCGCGATCGCGGCGTTCGAGTCGCCCGAGTCCGGGCGCGGCACGGCGATGCCCGGGCGCGAGCGGTAGTAGAAATCGCTCGAATAGGGCACGAGCAGGCTGGCACCGTCGTAGGCGCCGCGCAGCATCACCACGAGAAGCTTCGCATCGCCGGGTGCGGCCCACAGTTTCGCGCCCGCCAGAGCGAGCGTGCCGGCGAACCCGGTGCGCACGAAATTTCGTCTGTTCATGATGTTCTCCTCTTGCGCGTCATTCGGCCAAACGAGCTTGCGAGTGCGAGCCGGAATCCAGAGACTGTGAAGACACTGGATTCCCGCTTACGCGGGAATGACGACTAGCGATACATGAATTCCGGCGCCGACAGCGCGAGCGCCGCCCACTCTTCCGGGTTCGCGGCCCGTGCGAGCGTGTCTCTCGTGCGCTGCGACTGGAGCGGCACGATAAGCGGTTCGATCGCCGCGCGGTCGATCGGGTGCGCGGCGCGGACCTGCGCGAGCTGCGAGGGGTCGATCCCGGCGTCAATGGCCTCCTTCGTCACGAACAGCCTGGCGCGGGCGCCGACGAATCCGCGCGCGAGCTCGAAGCGCTTCTCGAGCTGGTCGGAGCTCGCCCAGTCTCTTTCGCGCATCCCGTAGCCGTCCGGGGTCTGGTGGCCGTATACGGGCTCGCCGAGCTGCTGCAAGGCGCCGGCGAGCGGCCGGTAATTTCGCAGCACCTGCGCCGGATAGAGCAGGCGGATCGAGGAATAGACGTATTGCACCGGGTCCTTGAACTTCTTCCCGGCATAGGCGGGATCGGAAAACTCGCGCGAGGCGAAGAGGGCCCGCAGCGTCGCGGCGATATCCCCGTCGCTGCGCGAAAAGCTCGCCGCCATGCGCTCGAGCAGCTCCTGCGGCGGGTCGTCGGCGAGGAAATACACGGCGAGCTTGCGCGAGATGAACTTCGCCGTCGACGGATGCCGGCACAGGACATCGATGGCGCGCTCGATCTCCGAAAAACTCCGCTCGCCGGGGAAATTTTTCCCGAGAAAGGTCTTCGGGCCCGAGTCGTGGCGGTTCGGGGTGAAGGCGAACAAGCCTTGCTTGAAGAAATCGCGGTCTGTCCCGTTCCGGCGGCTGGAGAGATCGATGCCCGCGCCGGTGAGGATGCGCGCGAGCGCCTGCACGTCGGCCTGGTTGTAGCCGCCGTTCACGCCCAGCGTGTGCAGCTCCATCAGCTCGCGCGCGTAGTTCTCATTGATCGCGTCTTTCGCGTTCTCGGCGTTGTCGAGGTACACCAGCATCGCCGGATGCATGAGCACGGCGCGCAACAGGTCGCGGAATTTCCCGAGCACGTGCGGGCGGATGGCGTTTTCCTCGTAGTCGGGGAGGAGAAACAGCACCTGCTTCTTGTTCTGGAAAACGTTGAAATGGTTGAACCAGAACCAGACGAGCATTTCCTGGAGCTGGTGCGGCGAGTAGAGCGCGCGCACGGTGCGCCGCTCGAACGCCTGGAAGTCGAGCTGGGTAAAGTCCTTGCGCAGCGCCTTGATCATTTCGCGCTTCTCGCTCTCGGGCTTTCCCCGTGCCGACTGGCGCACCGCCCTCAGTTGCGCGGCGAGATCCTCGGTGCGCGTGCGCGAAACCGGCAAGGCGTCGATCAGGGACCGGGCCTCCGCCGGCAGCCCGTCGTCGCCGCGGAAGACGAGCTCGCGTTCGAGGTAGGCTTCGCGCCCGAGCGCGCGCAGGACCTCGACTTCCCGCGCGGTGGCACCATAGGCGATGCGGCCGAGAAACTGGAGATCCTCGAGCGACGCCTGCTGCGCCCCGGCTGGCTGCGCAGCGACCAGAAGGAAGAGTGGAATCACCGCCCGCTGCATGTTCCGGTTCACCTCGTTTGCAGACTCCCGGCAAAGGACCCGGCGAGACAGAGATCGTAGAACGTTATAGCGGAACCCGAAGTTGACAGTTGAAACATCTTGTATCTGTTGCTGCGCGGCCGGCGGGTGAGGCCCGGTGTCGAGCGCGCCTCCCGGCAGATCGAGGCGCGGGCGCACTCTCGGGCTCGGCGCTCAATGGGGACCCAAACAACAAAGGGCGCCGCAGCGCCCTTTGTCGAACGAGCGATGTGGCAGCTATCTTACAGTCACCTCAATGGAAGCGCTCATCGCGCTTCCGAAAGAGCGGTGCGCCCCGTCCGCAAATTGCAATTGCAGCTCATGCTTCCCGGGCGGCAACTTCACGGTGGTTTCGGTCTGACCCTTTCCGAAATGGAGATGCTTATCATCGACGGGCACTACTTCGCCCGTCTTGATCGAGGCAGAATCGATCATCAAGTGGTGGTGGCCGGTCTTTCCCGTCATGTCGCCGACAGGTTTGACGTCCATGCCTCTCACGCCCATCACGACCTTGAACTCCTGGCCCACGGTAGCACCGTTCCCCGGTTCGACGAAAAATACGCGCGGGTCTTCCTCATTTTGGGCAAGACCGGTCGAAGGAACCAAGGCCAGAACCAGCGGGAGCAGCGTTTTTCTCATGTCCACAGCCTCCTAAGTCAAGAAACCCGCGCCGATCGCTCGACGCGGGTTTGGTTTTGACTTCTTGCTACAGCGAACGCAGGAAGTTGAGGAGGTCCTGCTTGTCGCTTTCGCGAAGGTTGTTGAACTTCGAGATCACGCCGTTGGCCTCGGAGCCGTTGCTCGAATGCTCCTTGATCGCGCGCAGCAGGTCGGCGGTGCGTCCGTCATGCAGGAAGAAGATCCGCTGCCCCAGACCCCACAGCGGGGCGCTGCGGAACTCTCTCGGGCCGGCCTGGCCTTGGCTGACCCCGTCCGCCAGCCCGTCGCCCATGTCGTGGACCAGCAGGTCGGAGAACAGGTTCACCGGCTGCATGCTGAGCGCGGCGATCGTGGATTTACTCGTGGTGAACGAGGGCGTGTGGCACAGCGCGCAGCCGGTGCTCGTGAACAGGTCCCTGCCCTCGGCGATCGAGTTCGCCCCTCCAGGCGTGGTCGTAGAAGGCGTGGGCGGCGCGAGGAAGCGCATGAAGTTCGAGAAGTTCTCGATCGCACTCAAGGTCTGGATCGGCGTGGTCGCGTCGAGGTTGAGGACACCGTTCGGAACCGTCGCAAACTGGCAGGTCGGGGTTTCATCCCGCTCGTTTTGGAACAGCTCGTTGGTGATCCCCATCTCGACGTTGTACGCTTCGCCGGAGAACAACAATAGCGACTTGTTCTGCGCCTTCCAGCCGAAGCGCGCGACGGTGCCGTCGTTGCCGTTGTTGTTCGTCAGTCCCGTGATCGTGTTGCCCGGGACTTGCATGTTTACCTTGCCTTTGATTCCCAGCTGGCTCTTTTGACCCGAGTTGCTCGCCTGACCCGCCGCGATCGCCGCATCCGGAATCTGTTCCATCAGCCCCGCCCCGAAGGTCGGGGTGGGAATGCGGAAGATCACGTTGTGGGCCGCGAGCTGTGTGGCGAAGTCCGGCTGCGCGAGCGTGCACCCTGTTGCGCCGGTCCGGCCGGTGATGGTGAACAGAGCGTGCACGCCGCCGTCCGCCGTTCCGTCCGGGTTTTTCACGAAGCGGGCCTCGCGCACCGGTCCGTTCGCCGAAATGAACGAGGGGACCGAGTCGGTTCCGCCATCCTTATTGGCGAAGGCCACTTGAGGATTCACGAATGGGCTCGTGCCGCCCACCGCCGGCTGCAAGTGGCAACCGCCGCAGCTATCGAGATTCATCCTCGGCCCGAGACCGTCGGGAACGTCTTCCGCCGAATTGAAATCGGCCAGGCCCGAGGCGAAAAACGCTGCCTGGTTGAAGCTTAGTCCCGCGATCTGCCCGCCGGCGCCTGCAGCACCGCCGCGCACGCCGGGATCACTGGCTTTGAACTGCGAACCGCCGCCACCGCCAAACGGCTGCTGAGAGGAGACAAAATCAACTCGGAAAAAGAGCAGACTGACACCGGCTGCCGCCAACGATAGCGGTACGACGAGCTTCCTTTTCATTTTTGCTGACCTCCTTGTTGTGAGATCCAAGCGCACCCGAACCGCGTGTTCCGTGCGAGCCCTGTGCGCCAGTCAAATGCGCACAACGCCTGTTCGCGTTGCCGTACCGGGATACGCGAGCAGTAAAGGTTGCGCTTGGCCAGGAGAGATATAAGCACGGTGCGCCTCGCGCCTGTAAGATAACAAAGTCATCACTGTGATGCGGATTGGTTATCACCATGAAACTGACTCAGATCCGGGATTTTGTGGCAGTCGTGGAGTGCGGCGGCATTCGTGCCGCGGCGCGGAAACTGGGCGTGTCGCAACCGGCGATCACCCGGAGCGTGCGCGGCCTGGAAGCGGAGCTGCACGCCCGGCTACTCCAGAGGACCCCGACGGGCGTGATGCCCACCCTGCCCGGACGCGCGTTATTTGTCCGGGCGCGGGCCGCACAAGCCGAGTTGCGTAAGGCGGAAGAAGAGGTCGACCAATCAGGTCAAAGGGTGAACTCGGTGGCGTTCGGTGTCTCACCGACCGCAGCCACAATGGTGCCTGAGGTCGTCACCCGCTTCCGGCAACAGTTCCCGAAAGCCAGAGTTCGCATCGCCGAAGGCCCTCCCCAACGACTGCTGCCGCTTGTGCGGGATGAAACGCTCGACTTCGCGATCTGCCGGCGGTCTGCCCCCAGCTTCCTTTCCGCGCTGAAGTTTCGTCCGCTGTTCCGCCACGACTTCGTGGTCGTGGCCCGCAAGGGTCATCCGCTGGAGAAGGCACGCTCGCTCGCCCAGCTCACCGAAGCGGACTGGATCTCGCTTCTCCCTCCGGACACCCCCGGCGGGCCGCTCGAACGCGTGTTCTCGCCCGCTGGATTGTCCGTCCCTCAGCAGGTGATCCAGTGCGATTCCTACAACATCGCGATCGGGCTGCTCGCAAAAACCGACATGCTGGGTTTGCTGTCGCGCCAATTGCTGGCCGAGTCGGTGCTGCGCGGTTTTCTCCAGCAGATCCCGGTGGTCGCATCGATGCCATCGTTCATCGTCGGCATATTCACGCGCGCCGATACTCCGCTCACGCAGCTCGCTGGGGTGATGGCAAAGGCGGTCAGTGTCGCGGCGCGCGCGCAGGCTCGCTCCGCTTGAAGCCCGGGTGCACGACTCATAGATCGTCGACCGAGCGTGCGGGTGCCCCTATGCACCTGTTGAATTGAGAATCTGCGGGCACGGGCGCGCGCTATTGTATGCTTGCGCGCAAGGCGCAACGCGGAGGCAAGGATGTCGCAGGGCACCTGGATCGATCAATTCCCGGGAAATTTCATGTGGTCGAACGCGACTCTCGTCTGCAAGGGCATGGCGCCCTACGGCGCGGTCGCGATCGGGGAGATCGACCACGTTGCCGAGCGGCTGGCCGCGCGCGGCATGGGCGACACCGACGCATGGTGGCAGGAGTGGTGCGCGATGGCGCAGAAGAACGAAGGTCTCGCCGACGAGGCCGCTGCCGAAGGTCGCGACTTTACCGCCGGAGACCATTACCTGCGCGCGGGAAACTACTATTACACCGGAGAGCGCTTCGTTCCCCCGGGGGAAAAGAAACTCGAGATCTACAAGAAAGCGCTGCGCTGCTACCAGGAGGGCCTGAAGCGCCGGCACCGGAACATCGAGTTCGTCGAGGTCCCCTACGAAGGCAAGACGCTGCCGGCGTACTTCATGAAGGCCGACGCTCATCACGAAAATGCGGGCCGCGCGCCCACGGTCGTGCTCTTCGACGGCATGGACAACTGTAAGGAGATGAGCGTGCTCTTCGCAGGCCTGGAGTTCGCGCGGCGGGGGATCAACACGCTCGCGATCGACGGGCCGGGCCAGGGCGAGGCGCTTCGCCTTCGGAGAATCTACGCGCGCCACGACTACGAAGTGCCGGGCACTGCCGCCTACGAGTTCGTGGCGAAGCGCGCGGACGTCGATCCGAGAAAGATCGTGATCATGGGCTACAGCTTCGGCGGCTACTACGCGCCGCGCGTTGCAGCGTTCGAGAAGCGCTACGCGGCCTGCGTCTGCCTGGGGGCGCTGCACTGGGATCTGCACGCGTGGCAATCGAAGATCAAGGAGCAGCTCAAGGCCGATCCCAAAAAAAGCGCGCAGTCGAATTTCCAGTTCCAGTGGATCCT
>DATDGA010000455.1:0-5183 GCA_036522335.1 Burkholderiales bacterium | reverse complement strand
CTCGCACCGACGGCATTGCGCGTCGCGCCGGAGGATCTTCAGGCGCGGGTGCGGTCCCGCTTTGCGGCCGAGTTGCGCCGCGCCGGCCGCTTCGCGCAGCTTTGCCTGCTGGGTGCGGAGGCCTGCCTCGACGCCGCAGGCGGCGTCGGCCCGCTCGGAATCCTGTGGGCAACCCAGTTCGGTGCGGTGCACGCCACCCGTTCCGCACTCGACGAGGTTCTCAAGGACGGCGAGCCGCCGATGCCGTTTACATTCATCGCGACCCAGCCGTACCTCGCGGGAGCGCTCCTCGCGCAGCGCTCCCATCCGGTCACGCGCACGGCCTGCCTGTACCTCGCCCCGGACGCCTGGGCCTCGCTGCCGCAGCTGGCGCAAGGCTGGTTCGACGAATGCGAGAGAGTCCTCGTCGGCTGGGTGGAAGAATCCGGAGCGTCGGGCGCGGCGAACCGAAGCGACTGGTGCCTCCTTCGGAAGAACTTCGTGCCCGGAGCCGTTCGCTGCGAGCGGGTGCGCGGCCCTGAAAAGAACGCAGCTGCCGCAACCGGAGAGGACTGGATTTCGCGCATCGCCGCCTGGCGCGGCTCGGCCGATGCACCGCTCCTGCTGCGCGGAGCCGAAGGCGCATGGCGCTTCTCTCCCGATGGATAAGAAGAACCTCGCGACGAAAGCCTTCATCGGACTGGGCGCGAATCTCGGAGAGCGCGAGGCCCAGGTGCGCCGCGCCCTCGCGGCGCTCGCCGACCTGCCCGGCACGCGGCTCCTCGCCGCGTCCTCGTTCTACCGCAGCGCCCCGGTGGGCGTAGGCGCGCAGCCCGATTTCATCAACGCGGTCGCAGAAATCCAGACCACGCTCGCCGCGCGGGCCCTGCTGGAGGCGCTGCTCGCCGCGGAAAGGCGCTTCGGCCGCAGGCGCGACTTTCCCGGCGCGCCGCGCACGCTCGACCTCGACCTGCTGCTGTACGGCGATCGCGTGATCGCGGAGCCGGGGCTCATCGTTCCCCACCCCCGCATGCACGAGCGCGCCTTCGTGCTCGCGCCTCTTGCCGAGATCGCGCCGGACATCGCGATCCCGGGAAAGGGCCAAGTCAAGACGCTGCTCGCCGCGTGCGCCGATCAGAAAATAGAGAAGATTGGATAGCCGATGAAGCTCGACTATCTCTGGGCGGCGCTGTGTATCATGGGCGCCGTTTATTTCATCTTTCGCGGATGATCTGCCGTGCTCCTGTCGAAGTACCGCCATATCGTCGTCGAGGGCCCGATCGGCGTCGGCAAGACCAGCCTCGCCAGGCGTCTCGCCGAGCGGCTGCAGTCGGGCCTGCTGCTCGAGCATCCCGAGCAGAACCCGTTCCTGCCGCGCTTCTACCAGGACATGTCGCGTTTTGCGCTGCCGACGCAGCTGTTTTTTCTTTTCCAGCGGATCGGCCAGCTGCGCGAGCTCGCGCAGATGGACCTGTTCAACCGCGTCACGGTGAGCGATTTCCTGCTGGAGAAGGATCCCCTGTTCGCGAGGCTGACGCTCTCAAGCGACGAGCTGCACCTCTATCAACAGATCTTCGATGCGCTGAAGCCCCAGGCGCCCAAGCCCGACCTCGTGATCTACCTCCAGGCGCAGCCGGCGACCCTGTACGAGCGGGTGCGCCGGCGCGGGGTAGAATTCGAGCGGCCGATCACCGGAGAGTATCTCGCCTTGCTCGCCGACAGCTACAGCCGCTTCTTCTACCACTACAGCGGGAGTCCCGTGCTGATCGTCAACTCGGAGCGGCTCAATTTCGTGCGCGAGGAGGACGACCTCAAGCTGCTCATCGAGCGCGTGGGCGCAATGCGCGGCAACCGGGAATTCTTCAACTGGGGAGATTAGCTTGACCCGACTGTCCATCAAGGCGCTGCAAAAACTGCGCGACGACGGCGAAAAAATCGCGATGCTGACCTGCTACGACGCGAGCTTCGCTGCGATGCTGGACGCCGCAGGCCTCGACAGCCTGCTCGTCGGCGACTCGCTCGGCATGGTGCTCCAGGGGCACGACACCACCCTGCCCGTGACCCTCGCCGACATGGCCTACCACACGCGCTGCGTGGCCCGCGGAAGCAAACGACCCTTTCTCATCGCCGACATGCCCTTCGGCACCTACCAGGAATCGCCGCCACAGGCGTTCCGCAGTGCGGCCGAATTGATGGCCGCAGGCGCGCAAATGGTGAAGCTCGAAGGCGGCGCGGAGTTCGCCGAAACGATACGCTTTCTCGCCCAGCGCGGTGTGCCGGTGTGCGGACATCTCGGTCTCACGCCGCAGTCGGTGCACCACTTCGGCGGTTACCGCGTGCAGGGAAAAGGCGAGGACGCCGAGCAGAAGCTGCTCGAGGACGCGGTCGAGCTCGAGGCGGCGGGTGCAGGGCTTCTGGTGCTCGAGGCCATCCCGGCGAAGCTCGGCGAGCAGGTGACTCGGCGCCTGCGCATCCCGACCATCGGCATCGGCGCCGGACCGGGCTGCTCGGGCCAGGTGCTGGTGCTGCACGACATGCTCGACGTGTTTCCGGGAAAGAAGGCACGGTTCGTCCGGAACTTCATGCGCGGAGCCTCGAGCATCGCCGACGCCGCCGAACGTTACGTGCGCGCAGTCCGCGACGGCAGTTTTCCCGCCGAAGAGCACAGTTTCTAGGGCTCGAATGGACGTCATCACTTCGGTGAAGGACTTGCGCGAGCGGCTGCAGCGCGAGCCCGACAACGTCTTCGTCCCGACCATGGGGAATCTGCATGGGGGCCACATCCAGCTGATGCGCCTCGCGAAGCGGCGTGCGGCGTGCACGGTCGTCAGCATATTCGTCAACCGCATCCAGTTCGGGCCGAAAGAGGATTTCGAGCGCTACCCGCGCACCCTACAGGCCGATGCGGAGATGATGAGGGAGGTGGGCGTCGACGTCGTCTTCTCGCCGACCGAGGCCGAGATCTATCCGGAGCCCCAGACTTTCGTGGTCGAGCCTTCCGACCTCCAGCACATTCTCGAGGGCGCGTTCCGGCCCGGCCACTTCCGCGGCGTCGCCACCGTGGTGCTCAAGCTTTTCAACATGGTCTCCCCGCACACCGCCATCTTCGGCAAGAAGGACTACCAGCAGTACGTGGTATTGCGCGACATGGTGAAGCAGCTCGCCTTGCCCGTGGAGATCATGCCCGCAGAAACGGTCCGCGCCGAAGACGGGCTCGCGCTCAGCTCCCGCAACGCCTATCTCTCCGCTGCCGAACGGGCCGAGGCGCCGCGCCTGTTCCAGACCTTGGGGGCCGTGAAGGCCGAAGTGCTCGCCGGAAAGCGCGATTTCCAGAGAATCGAGCTGCAAGCCATGGCGGCGCTCGCGGCAAACGGCTGGCGTCCCGATTACGTCTCGGTGCGCCGGCAGGCCGACCTGCAGCCGCCCGGGGCCGACGACCGCGAGCTCGTCGTGCTGGGCGCGGCAGTGCTCGGGCGCACGCGGCTCATCGACAACGTCGAGGTGGCGCTCTGAATCACTTGGCGCGCGGAAAATGAAAGAGCGGCCGCGTGGGCCGCTCTTCATGGAGAAATGCGCGGAGAAATTTCGTCTCAGGAAGGATAGGGCTCCAGCATGAGTTTCTCGATCGGGCAGCCGAGCGCCTTGGCCAGTTTTTCCATCGCCTGCTCGTCCACGGAGATCGGCTGGAACTCGGCGCCGCCGCCCTTGCTGTCGATGAAGGCCTTGGCCGCACTCTCCGAGGTCCAGACCACGACCGGATCGGGCGAGACCCCTGTCACCTGGACGCAGATCGGAACGCCGTCGGACTTGTACACGATCGCATACATGGCCAGCCTCCTGTTACAGATGAAGCCATCGGGGCGGCCCGAGCCCTCCGCCCGGGTCTCGTCTCGGCGCCCCCGTCGCCCGCATTACTTTAACCCATGTTCCGTGGAGCATCCAGTGGCGGAATCCACAATCGCATGTCGAGAGCCGTGCGAAACGCCGCGATAGCATGACTCTCACGCATTCCGATGCGTCTCCCCCGCCGGCGGTGCGGGCGCAGGACCGTGCCGTCGCGATATGGCTGCTCGCCTGCTGTGCGCTGGTGTTCGCGATGGTGGTGGTAGGCGGCATCACGCGCCTCACCCACTCGGGCCTGTCGATCGTCGAATGGCAGCCGATCGTGGGAACGCTGCCTCCGCTCAGCGACGCCGCATGGCAGGAAACTTTTCACAAATATCAGCAGACGCCCGAATACCGGCAGGTCAATCCGGACATGAACCTCGCCGGATTCAAGAATATCTTCTGGTGGGAATACGCGCATCGGCTGCTGGGAAGATTGATCGGGGCGGCGTTCCTCTTGCCCCTGCTGTGGTTCGCGCTGCGCGGAAAAATTTCGCGCGGCCTGACGTGGAAGCTCGCGGGGATCTTCGCCCTGGGCGCGCTGCAGGGCGCGATGGGCTGGTACATGGTGCAGTCGGGACTCGCCGACGATCCGCGCGTATCGCAGTATCGCCTCACGGCCCATCTCGGCATCGCCGTCCTGATTTACGCGGCGATGCTGTGGATTGCGCTCGACCTCCTGCTTCCCCGCGCGCACCCGCGCGCGGCGCAAGCAGAACCGCTGCGCCGGTTCGCCGTCGCTCTTGCCGCCCTCGTCTTCGCGATGGTGCTCTCGGGCGGCCTCGTGGCCGGCATTCGGGCAGGCCTCGCCTACAACACTTTCCCGCTCATGAACGGTCGCGTCGTTCCGACGGAGATTCTCGCGCTCGAACCCTGGTACCTCAACTTCTCGAGCAACCTGGCAACCGTGCAGTTCGATCATCGGTTGATCGCGTGGCTGCTCGCCTTCCTCGTGCCCTGGTACTGGCTGCGCGTGATCCGCGCGGCGGTGCCGCGGCGCGCGAAGCTCTCGGCTCACCTGCTGCTATGCGCGCTCGCGCTGCAGATCGCGCTGGGAATCGCGACCTTGTTGCTGGCAGTCCCCCTTCCCCTCGCCGCGGCGCATCAGGCCGGAGCCCTGCTCGTCTTCGGCGCGGCGCTGCTCGCCGCGCATTCGCTCTAGTTGAGTCCGCTTTCTATCTGTCCAGGTGCTTCGCGCGCTCGGAGATGAGGGCGAATACGGCGTCGATCATCGGCGTAGCGATCCCCGCACCCCGGGCGAGCACCACCACGGCGCCGACGAACGCCTCGGTCTCCAGCGGCCGGCGCTTCTCGACCTC
>DATDGA010000454.1:0-5565 GCA_036522335.1 Burkholderiales bacterium | reverse complement strand
TCGCACCAGCGCGCTACCTTGTCCGCGCCGTCGATGGTTTCATCGAGCACCCGCGCCACGTCGGCGAATCCCAGTTTCTCGAACGCGGGGATCGAATCCGGGAATGCCCGGTAGATCCGCTGCGCGAACTGGCGCAGCACGTCCACCTTCGCGGGATCCGCGCAGAACTGCTGGCTCCACTCCATGCCGGCCAGGTTCTTGATCAGGAGCCACCCGTCCCGATCGAGGACCCACAGCCCGCCGCCGTGGTGGTCCTGATACGGGCCGGACCCCAGGTAGAAATTCTTTTCTTCTTTCACCAGTTCGCCGACCAACTTGCGCGCGACCCGGTAAGCGGGACTGTCCGTGCGGGGCACGTGGTCCGGAATATTGATGGTCCAGGGAAAGTCCTCGTGCTGAAGATGCACGGCAGATTTTGCAGCAGCCCTCTTTCCTTTCGCTGCTCGCTGGCCGAATGAAGCCTTCGTCGATTTCTTGATGCCCGCCATATAGCCGGTCTCGTTTGTGTCCTGAATAATTGGAAAGATACTCCTGCGGTAGGCATTCCGGTCTAGGTAACACCTTGATCCAGCTTCAGTCCCCTGAGAATCTTCCGATGCCATTGAAAAAAGCGAACGTTCGTCTTATTATCACGCGATGCGTAAAGGCGAACGCACCAAATCCGCGATCCTGAATCACGCAGTCGCCACCGCCAGTCAGTTGGGACTGGAGGGCTTGAGCATCGGCTCCCTCGCCGATCGCCTGGAGATGTCCAAGAGCGGTCTGTTCGCGCACTTCGGCTCCAAGGAGGATCTGCAGATAGCCGTCGTTCATCAGGCTCGCCAGATGTTCTCGGATCATGTGTTCACCCCGGCCCTGCACGAACCCGCGGGATTGCCTCGCCTGAGCGCCATCGTGCAGAACTGGGTGACTTGGACTCGCAGTGCAGACCTCCCCGGTGGCTGTCCCATCACTGCAGCTGCCTACGAATACGACGACCGACCGGGAGCATTGCGCGACCTGCTCTCCCAGACTCTGCGCGAACTCCGCAAGACTCTCGCCCGAAGCGTGCGCGTCGCCGTTGAAGCAGGACATCTTCGAGTCGGGACCGAACCCGAGCAGCTCGCCTTCGAGATACTCGGAATCTACCTCGCCAGCCAGCTGGAGGCGCGCCTGTTCGGCGACCCCGAGGCATGGCCGCGCGGCCTAGCCTCGTTTGAAACACTCATCGACCGCTATCGCACCGGTACGCAAACATGACGAATGCACGCACGGTCATTCGCGTCCCTCAAACACGGAGCCTGCACCATACACTCGCGCGCGTGCTAGCGGACCTGCGGCGGGGTGGCCGCGACAGCGTGCCATCCCTCCTTGCACTCTGAGACGTACGGGTAGTAGGTGTTCGAGGATTCACAGTAATACCAGGTGGCGCCCGCGGAGGGCGCGTTGCCCAGCGCGGCCGCCTGGGGAGACGGAGCAGGAGCCGCCGTCTCCGCCTCGGCCACGCCGAGGGGCGGCGAGACGACGGAATATCCGCCAGGGGCTTGCTCGTAATACGTATCGTTGGCGTAGTAGTAAGGCACGCTTCCGACCACGACGGTCGAATACGCGGGAAGCAGGATCGGGACGATGATTCCTATCGGCGGTCTGACGACGACGAAACCCGGCCCGCCCCGGCGATACCACACGCCGGAATGGAAGAAAAACGGCTCACCCCGAAACGTCAGCGCCACGTGTCCCCGAGGGAGCGCGTGAACCGCGTACCCGAACTGCGGGTAATAGTGGTTGTGGTTGAACCGCTGATCGAAGGCCCAGTGGTCGGTGTGAAAACGTTCGCGCTCGACCACGCGGGTATCGTGGCGTGCCTGAGGTGCATCATGGCGTGCCTGCGAATGCGCCGAAGACGCGCAAAAGATGACGGCTGCGAGCACAGCGCCCGCCGCCACTACCGATCTCGATAAGAACATTTCCATTTTTCGTCTCCTTCTCGGAAGCTTGGGCGGATGATATCCGGGGCAACCGCCCGACAGCTGTGAGAAAATGTTTCAGTTGGTAACTGCCGGGCCGCCCGCACGCCGCGTGAACTTGGGAATAAACGTTTCAGACAGGATTTCGTTGCCCTGGATCGCGCATTCCCATTTCCGCGGGAAACTGACACAATTCGGCCACAGGGAGGTCGAACACCATGAAAACATGCCGACTTGAGTTGTGGGCGTTGCTTTTCGTCTCTGCCTTTTTTCCCGCTGTGACACAGGCCCAGAGCGTGTTCCGTCCGTATCTGGGACTAGCACCGACGAGTTACAGCATTTCGTTCGACAACAATGCTCCCCCCGGCTACGCAGGCAAGACAGCCAAGTCCAACTACGTCGCCGGAAACCTCGGCCTGACATGGATCTCGCCCAAGGGAATCTACGTCGACCTGTCGGGCCAACTGAGCGGCCCTAACGCCACCCACGACTTGTGGCAAGACTCGACGGTCAGCCAGCCGCAGGACTTTACGCACGACTCCTACACATTGACCGGGGGCTACAGCCATGGTTTTGAGAGCGGCGCGAGCGTCTCGGGCTTCGGCGGCTACACCTATGAAAAGACCACCCTTGCCGCCCCTAGGGGCGCGACTGTTCCCAGTTCCGCAGGACCCCTCGTGATCAACTTCTCGAAAGACACTTTTGAGAGCAGCGGAATCTTCATAGGAGCGGGCGGAGGGTATCCGGCGTTGGCCGGGCAGTTCAGCGGGAGCGTCGCCGTCGCAGGGATGAAGGGTACATGGAAGGACGACAACGGTTTCAACAACAGCGCCACTACAACAGTCGGCTTCAGTCTTGGGGGAGCTTATACCTACCCGATCACCCAATCTCTGGGAATAACCGCGGATCTGAGATTCCAGCAATACAAATACGACTTCGGGGCGGCCAACACGCCGACGGCGTACACGGTCACGGAGAAAATCACCAGCCTCGGGGTCAAGCTCGGCTACCGGTTTTGATTCATTCCCGGCGGACGGTTGCGGCCCGACTTCCTAGAACGTCGGCGGAACGATAACGGCGCGTTTCTTCGGTGCGGGCTCTTCTGCGCCGGCTTTTGCAGCCGCGGCCATGCGCCTGCGCGCCATCTCCGCGTACAGTCCGTTCGGATACTTGTCGAGGTATTTCTGATAGTCGGCAGGCTCGCGGCTGGTCTTGATCGAATCCCAGAGTGACGTTTCCGCGGCCAGTTTGGCCTTGGCATCGGCGTCGTCTCGCGCCTTTGCCTTGGCCTCGCGTATCGCCTGCAGTTCGGCTTCGCGTTTGGCCTGCAGCTCCGCCTTGCGCGCTGCCTTGGCCGCGGTCTGGCGCTGCGCCTCGGCTTCGGCTTCCCGTTTTGCCTGCGCTTCGGCATCGCGTTTCGCTTGCGCTTCGGCCTCGCGCTTCGTCTGCGCTTCGCGCTGCGCCTTGGCTTCGGCTTCGCGTTTCGCCTGAACCTCGGCCTCGCGTTTCGCCCGAAGGTCCGTTTCGCGTTTCGCCTTCGTTTCGGCGTCGCGTTTCACCTGTGCCTCGCGCAGTACCTGAGCCTCGGCCTCGCGTTTCGCCTGCGACTCGACTTCACGTTTCGCCCGCAGCTCGGCTTCGAGTTTCGCCTGAGCTTCGGCCGCGCGTTTCGCTTGGGCTTCGGTCTTTGCTGCGGCTTCGCGCTGCGCCCTGGCTTCCGCTTCGGCGGCCGGCTTCATCACGAAGAAGAAGTAGGCGGCGGCACCGGCAATGGCCAGCACCATCAGCAGCGCGGGGACGAGGAGGGAGCGCCCTTTCCGAGCCGGTTCAGCCTGCGAGTCGGCGCTCGCGATCTTTACGGTCTTGTCGTCGATCGCCGGCCGCGCACTCCTTCCGGGTTCGCGCGTCGCCGCGGGTTCGGCTTCGCCGCGCGGGACACTTCTCTGTAGCCGCGTTCTGTCCGTTCCCGCCATGGTGCGGGTACCGCTGTCGTCGGCGGGGGAGCCGCTCCGCAGCTTGGCGATCTTGCGTCCCGCGAGCGACGCATAGACGCCTTTGGGAAACTGCCGTATGTAGAGCTCGAAATCGTTCGGGTCGTCGCTGTCCTTTATCGAGCGCCAGAATTCGAGCTCCATTTCGCCGGATCGCAGTGCTTCCGGGTGGGTGGCCTGAGAAACGGGGGCCTCGCGCGGCACGACCAGGGTGGCCTCGGCTTCTGCCAGCGCGGGTTTTCCTTCCGCGGCACGCCTGAGCGCGTCCGCGAATTCACGTGCGGTCGCGAAGCGCTGGTCCGGATTCTTCGCCAAGGCCTTGGCCACCACCCGGTCGAACTCCGGGGACACCCCCACGTTGAGCGACGAGGGGATCGGAGGATCGTCCTGGATGATTTTCTTCGCGACGGTCCAGGCGCCCTCCCCCGTGAAAGGCTTCTGGCCGGTAAGAAACTGGTAGAGGATGATGCCGGCCGAAAAGATGTCCGTGCGCCGGTCGATGCGCTGCCCCTGGATCTGCTCGGGCGACATGTAGGCGGGGGTGCCGACCATGGTGCCCGCCTGCGTGCGCTCGGCGTTGGTGCGGTCGGCATCGGTGACGCGCGCCACACCGAAGTCGGTGAGCTTGGTCCGGCCCTGGCTGTCGAGCATCACGTTGGCCGGCTTGATGTCACGATGGATCACTCCCGCCTCGTGCGCGAAATCGAGCGCGTCCAGCAGCTCGCACATGATGCGCACGCATTCCTTCCGGTCGAACGCCTGGCCCGTGGGCAGGGTGGATTTCAGCTCGTTGCCGCGGATGAACTCCATGACGAGGTAGGCGATGTCGCCTTCTTCGCCGAAATCGTAGACCTGGACGATGTTCGGATGATTGAGCCGCGCCACGGCGTGCGCCTCGCGCACGAACCGCATCGAGAAATCCTTCGCGGTCTCCTCGTCGAGCTGGCTGATCAGAATGGTCTTGATCGCCACCTTGCGGTGAAGCTTGGGATCGAGCGCCTCGTAGACGATGCCCATCGCCCCCTTGCCGAGGACCCGCTCGAGTTGGTAGCGACCGAGGGTTTTCGGTTCGGCGGCCATGCTCTAACGAAAGGCGATGCGCTCGCTGGCGCGCCCGGGAGGAAGCCTCAAAACTGCTCCTCCGTCAGCGCCATAACCCCTGCCGCGCCGTGGACTATCGCGTTCCTCAGCCCAGGCGCCTGGGTGAGCAGGTGATCGGCGTAGAAGCGCGCGGTCTTGATCTTCGCTTCGTAGAAGGATTTGTCGCCCTTCCCCTCCGCGATGCGCTGCTGTGCGATGAGCGCGGCGCGCGCCATGGGCCATCCGCCGCAGACGATACCCATGAGCTTCAGGAAGGGAACGGCGCCGGCGTGCGCCGCCTTGATGTCGCTGCCGTAGGTGATGACCATCCAGGAGACGCATTCCTCGGCCGCGGTCAGCGCGGCCGAAAAGGCCTCGCGGACCGCCGCCATGTCCTCGCCCGTCGCCTTGCCGAGCTCCGCTTCCACCGCGCGCATCACCCTGATGAGTTCCTTCGCGGTCGCCCCGCCTTCGCGCCCGATCTTGCGGCCGATCAGATCGTTGGCCTGGATACCGGTCGTGCCTTCGTAAATCGTCGTGATGCGAGC
>DATDGA010000453.1:0-2132 GCA_036522335.1 Burkholderiales bacterium | reverse complement strand
CCCGGAGAAGGACAGGATCTGCGAGAAGGTCATCGCGCCGAGGATGATGAACAGGATCATCCCCGAAATGCTCGCCGTGCCGCGCAGCGCCCGCAGGAGATTCTGGAAGGAGAGCGCCCGATAGGCGGCGGCGAGCAGGATCGTGAACAGCGCGCCGATCGCGGCGGATTCCGTCGGGGTCGCCCAGCCCGCCGACATGGAGGCGACCACGATGACGAAGATCGAGACCAGCGGCAGCACGTACTGGAAGAAAGGGCGGAATTTCTCCCAGCCGCGGTACTCGGTGAAGGTCGCGTCCGGCGCGAGCGACGGGTTCATCTTCACGCGCACCACGATGTAGACGACGAAGGCTACGCTGAGGATCAGGCCCGGCACGATGCCGCCGATCAGCAGCTTGGAGATCGAGATCCCCGAGAGACTTCCCAGCAGCACGGTGAGCGCCGAGGGCGGGATCAGCATGTCGACCGCGCCGATCGCCATCAGCGGGCCGGTCGCCATGGTCGGGTGATAGCCGCGCGCGAGCATCACCGGGAGCATGAGGCTGCCGAGCATGGCCGTGGTCGCGATGGTCGAACCCGAGATCGCAGAGAACACCGTGCCCGCGACCACCGCCACGACCGCGAGCCGCCCCGGCACCTGCCGGATCAGGTGCTCGACGCCGTCGATGACCTTCACCGCGAGCCCGGTGTGAAACAGCACCTCCCCCATGAGGATGAACAGCGGAATCGGCGTGAGCGAGAAGCTCGCCACCGAGCCGACGCTGTTGCGCGCGAGCTGCGTGAGCCCGGCCTCGCCGCCGAGGAACAGCAACGCGCCCAGCAGGTTGATCACCAGGAACGAGAACGCCACCGGCAGGCCGAGGAACAGCAGCACCGTCGAGCCGCCGAGCATCAGCCATGCCGCCGCGTCCCATGACATGGCGCTAGCCGGTCGACACCGCGTCGTCGCGCGGCGCGCGCTCGCCGAGCGCCAGGCGGCGCATGCGGAACAGCATCTCGATCGACAACGCGAGGAAAGCGACCGGCAGCACGCTGAGCAGCCACCACTCCGGCGTCACCAGCGTCTTGATCGACACCGATCCCGCCTTGAAGCTGGCGAGCGCGGCGCGGGCGCCGTACCAGGTGATGAGAAGGCAGCACGCGAGCCCCAGGACATCCACCACCCACTCGAAGACCCAGCCGACCTGGTTCGGCACTGCGCGCAGGATGATGTCCACCCGGATGTGCTGGCCGCGCCTCAGCAGCCACGGCGCGGTGAGCATGGTGACGAGATAGAGCATCGCCTCGGAGATCTCGTTGCTCCACGCGAGCCCGGCGACGCCCGGAATGATGCGCACGTTGCGCAGCAGCACATCGGCGCAAATCATCAACGTCATGCCGAACACCAGCGCGCAGGCGACGTAGGCGAACCCCTCGAGAAGCCTGCCGTACGCCGCCTCGAGCCGGCCCATGCCTTACTTCGCCAGCACCTTGCGCAGCTGCGGGCCGTACTCCGGGCTCGCCTTGATGGCGTTTGCCCAGCCGATCTCCTTCGCCTTCTCGACGTACGCCTTGTTCGTCGCCGCGTCGAAAGTGATCACCTGGATGCCCGCGTCGGCCTGGCGCTTCGCCTCGTCCTGGTTGTACGATTTCCAGAACTCGTTCTGCTGCTCGTAGGCGAGCGTCTTCCGCTCGAGGTACTCGCGCTGCGCCGGGGTCAGCGACTTATATTTGTCGAGGTTCATGATCAGCGACACCTCGGCGTTGTAGAAGCCCGGGTCGACGCGGTACTTGGTCTTCTCCTGCCAGTTCAGGTCGAACAGCGCGTGGATCGGCCAGCCGTAGCCGTCGATCACGCCGCGCTCGAGCGCGGTGTAGACCTCGCCTGGCGCGGTGGTCATGACTTGCGCGTTCATCGACTGGAAGAACTCGCGGTACACCGGCGTGATGCGGATCTTCAGCCCGGTGAGGTCGGGCTTGTCGATCTTCTTGTTGAGGTAGAGGTGGAAGGGCGTGAACTCGACCGCTTTGGCGAGGTAGCGCATGTTGCCCTTCTCCGCCCAGCTCTTGTTGATGAGCTCGAAGCCGCCGTTCTTCATCTGCTCGGCGGCGCTCGTCTCGGAGAGCTTGAGGATGTCCGCCTCGGGCATGACG
>DATDGA010000452.1:0-16616 GCA_036522335.1 Burkholderiales bacterium | reverse complement strand
CTGTCCTCTCCTCTTTTCATCCCATGAGCGACTGCCGCTTCGTGCCTATTACAAGCCGCCGCACCGGCGAGGGTCAACCACAATTTTGCCCACTGCGAAAGTGGGATGAAAAGTGGGATTCACCCATCCGCCCATGACTGTGTGAACACATGCTCACACGTGAATATCATCCACTATCTGTTCTTATACATCGTGTTATTACTATTTTCATCCTCTCGGTTTCAAGATGGCCCCGAGGAACGTGGAGCGCGCTGTCGTCAAGAGTTGATGATCTTCCCAACGCGTGAAGTGGGCAATGTCCCACCAGTTTGGTCTGGCCAGTCAAGAGCTGCGATAGCCTCCCAGCGGCCACCGCCGAAGGTTGCCGCGACTGCCATCTTTGGCGGAGAATCGCCCTCAATCCCGCCTCAGCTTCGGAGAAGCCGATGTCCGCCGTACTGCAAGCCAACGTTGTCGCCGAGCGCAAGGCGTTTTACGACAAGGTCAGCAAGGCAAATTGCGCAATCCTATGGGAGGTGCTGCACGACATAATCCCCCCGACGCCCAACACTCAATGCAAGCCTTGTCTCTGGAGATGGGAAACGATGTGGCCGTGGATCCAGGAAGCCGGACGCCTCATCACAGCGAAGGAAGCCGAGCGGCGCGTGCTGGTCCTCGAGAACCCCGGGCTGCGCGGCCGGACGGCGGTCACGCACAGCCTGTATGCCGGACTGCAGCTGATCCTGCCCGGCGAAGTCGCGCCGTCCCACCGCCACTCGCAATCTGCGCTGCGCTTCATCCTCTACGGCGGCGGAGCCTACACAGCCGTGGACGGCGAAAAGGTCACCATGAACGTTGGTGATTTCGTCATCACGCCGTCGTGGACCTTCCATGATCACGGGAATCCGTCGAGCGAGCCGATGGTGTGGCTGGATGGCCTCGACGTGCCGCTGGTCGCGCTGCTGAATGCGCAATTCATGGAAAAAGGGCCGCAGGAGGCGCAGCATACCGACCGCACGCAAGGCGACAACCTCGCACAGTTCGGCAACACGATGAAGCCGGTCGAGTACAAGGCGAAGAGCCACACTTCGCCGCTTTTCTGGTACCCATACGAGCGCACGCGTGAAGCGCTGGAAACGCTTAAATCGGGGCACGAAGTCCATCCCTGCTGGGGGCACAAGCTGCAATACACCAACCCGGTCACCGGCGGCTGGGCGATGCCAACTATTGGGTCATTCATGCAGCTTCTGCCCAAGGGATTCAGGGGCACGCACTATCGGTCCACCGACGCCACGGTGTATGCGGTGGTCGAAGGAAGAGGCCGGTGCCTCATCAACGGCGAGACGCTCGCCTTCGGACCCAGAGACGTATTTGTCTGTCCTTCGTGGCAGGCGTACAGGCTTGAAGCCGACGAGCAGGCGGTGCTGTTCAGCTTTTCGGACCGACCGGTGCAACAGGCCCTCGACCTTTGGCGCGAGACGTTCTGAGCGGGACCCGCTTGAACGCGGATAAGACAGACTACGACCTTCTTTACAATCCGCGGCTCGTAGTCAAGGACTATCAGTCGATCTTCGATCGCTGGGAGAAAGACTCGGAACGGTCCCGCGCCAGCCTCGATTGCTACCTCGACGTGCCCTACGGCGCAGCCGAAACGGAAAAGCTGGATGTTTTTCGCGCCCATGGAAAAAGCCGCGGGCTTTTGATGTACGTTCATGGCGGGTACTGGCGTTCACTCGATAAGAGTCTCTTTTCATTCGTCGCACCGGCGCTCGTGAAAAGGGGCATCACGGTCGCGGTACCAAACTATGCTCATTGCCCGGTGGTGCGAGTCGAAGACATCGTGATGCAGATGGTCCAGGCCTGTGCGTGGTTGCACCGCAACGGAGGGAACTTCGGTGCGCCGGTAAATCGGCTCCACCTTTGCGGGCATTCGGCGGGCGGGCATCTCGCGGCCATGATGCTTTCCTGCCAATGGCAGAAGTATTCGTCCGACCTTCCGAACAAGGTCGTCAGGGCGGCCATGTCGATCAGCGGCTTGTACGATCTCACCGAGATCGTCAGGGTGCCTTCGGTGAATTGCGACGTGCGCCTTGACGTGAGATCGGCGCTGAAGGTCAGTCCCGCGTTCCTGCCACCCGCAAGCGACGCCCCGCTCTACACCGCTGTAGGCGGGGACGAAAATGAGGGATTCCACACGCAGAACAGGCTCATAGGAGAGCAGTGGGGGAAAGTCCGGCAGATGGACATACCTTGCCCGGGAGAGAATCACTTTACGGTGCTCGACCACCTCTGCAACCCGGACAGCATGTTGTTCAAGGCCGTGGCCAAAATGATGGAGCTTTAGGCCGGGGAAGACTTTGCCGCGCCCAGGTGAGAACCCGTTGATCCCCGGAGGGGCAAGAATCCGCGAATGGAACCTAAGCAGCTACTCATACAAAGCTTTCAGGCAGCTGTCGCCGCTGCCGACCCGCTTAAGATCCTCCCGAGTCAGCTTCCCCACCCACCGTCGGGCAGGACATTGGTGATCGGGGCGGGCAAGGCCGCCGCCTCGATGGCGCTCGCGGTCGAGCGGCACTGGCCTGAGGACGCTGCGCTCGAAGGCCTGGTGATCACGCGTTACCGGCATGGACTGCCGACACGCCGCATCAAGGTAGTCGAAGGCGGGCACCCTGTTCCGGACGAGATGGGCGAGTCCGCCGCGAAGGAAATCCTGCGAAAGGTCGGAAGCCTTGCGCCAGGCGACCTGCTGTTGGCGCTCATCTCCGGCGGCGGTTCGGCCCTGCTCAGCCTGCCCGTCGAAGGCATCGGCATGGAGGCTCTGAAAGCAACGACGAAGGAACTGCTTCGCAGCGGCGTGCCGATTCAGGACATGAACACCGTACGCAAGCACCTGTCCGCTATCCAGGGCGGCCGCCTTGCCGCCGCCTGCAAAGCGCCGGTGCTCGCACTCATCATCTCGGATGTCACGGGTGACGATCCCACCCACATCGCCTCCGGCCCATGCGCCCCGGACCCGACGACGTACCGCGAGGCAATCGAGATCCTCGAGCGCTATCGTGTGGGCAGTCCGACGGTGGTCAGGGACTACCTCGAACGGGGTGCGGGTGGCGAGATGCCGGAAACCCCCAAACCAGGGGACAAGATCTTTGCGCGCGTTGAAAATCGCGTCATCGCCTCCGCGCGGCAGGCGCTGCACGCGGCTCAAGAGTTTTTCCATCGGAATCGGATTCAATCCATGAACCTCGGTGACAGCGTGACCGGGGAGGCATCGGAGGTGGCAAAAGTCTATGGCGCGCTTGCTCGACAAATTGCGCGCCACGGTGAGCCCGCCAAACCGCCGCTCGCGTTGATTTCCGGGGGTGAATGCACGGTCACCGTGCGTGGCAACGGTCGGGGCGGACGCTGCACAGAGTTCCTTTTGTCCCTCGCCTGCGACCTTGGGGGAACACGGAATGTTTTCGCCGTTGCTTGCGACACCGACGGCATCGACGGCTCCGAGGACAACGCCGGTGCCGTGCTATTTCCAGATTCTCTCCAGCGTGGGGCAAATCTCGGCCTGGATGCCAAAAAGCTGCTCGCCAACAATGATGGGTACGGGTTCTTCTCCCCCCTTGAGGACCTCGTCGTAACAGGGCCGACGCGGACCAACGTCAACGACTACCGGGCACTTCTCATTCTCTAGGCGGAAACACTCATAAAAAAGGCCGGAGCAACCCGGCCTGTTAGTTCGCGATCGAAGAGACTAGGCCTTCCCGCCCTTCGCCTCAGCTTCTTTTTCGGACTCGGGTCGATCGAGCAACTCCACCAGGGCCATCGGTGCGTTGTCTCCCTTCCTGAACCCGTACTTCAGGATGCGTAGATAGCCTCCGTTTCGTTTGGCGTAGCGGGGCCCGATCTCGGCAAACAGCTTTGTCACCATGCCGCGATCACGCAGGCGGTTGAAGGCGAGGCGCCGGTTGGCGAGCGAAGGTTTCTTGCCCAAGGTGATCATGGGTTCGACCACACGGCGCAACTCCTTTGCCTTGGGAAGAGTGGTTTTGATCACCTCGTGCCTCAAGAGCGAGACAGTCATATTACGCAGCATCGCCAAGCGATGGCTGCTGGTCCGGTTTAGCTTTCTGAGTCCGTGGCGGTGGCGCATTTTTTATTCCTTGGGCTCAATCAGGAGGTACGCGCGGTCTCCAGCCCCGCCGGCGGCCAGTTCTCGAGCTTCATGCCCAGAGTCAGCCCGCGCGAGGCGAGTACTTCCTTGATCTCGTTAAGTGACTTGCGGCCGAGATTGGGCGTCTTGAGAAGCTCGGTCTCGGTGCGCTGGATCAGGTCGCCGATGTAGTAGATGTTTTCCGCCTTGAGGCAATTTGCCGAACGCACGGTGAGCTCGAGATCGTCAACGGGTCTCAGCAGGATGGGGTCGACCTGCGGGGCCTTTTTCTCCTCGACCGCCGGAGCCGTGCCTTCCAGCGCCGCGAAAACGGAAAGCTGATCCACCAGAATCCTCGCGGCATATCGTATCGCCTCTTCAGGCTCGATCACGCCGTTGGTCTCGATATCGATAATCAATTTGTCCAAGTCGGTGCGCTGCTCGACGCGTGCGGATTCGACCGAATAGGACACGCGCCTGACGGGCGAGAACGAAGCGTCCAGAATGATCTTGCCTATGCCCTTGGATTCCTCCGGGACGACGCGCAGATTCCCGGGAACGTATCCGCGACCCTTCTCGATCTTGATCTGCATCTCGAGTTTGCCTCCGGGGGAGAGATGCGCAATCACGTGCTCCGGGTTGATGATCTCTACGTCGTGAGTGGTCTCGATGTCCCCCGCGGTCACGGGACCCTCGCCCTTTTTCTTCAGATTGAGCAGCACATCCTCGCGATTGTGGACCTTCAGCACCACGCCTTTCAAGTTGAGCAGGATGTCGACGACGTCTTCCTGGACGCCCTCGATCGTCGAGTATTCGTGTAGTACTCCGCCGATCTGCACTTCGGTCGCGGCGAAACCCGGCATCGACGAAAGCAGGACGCGGCGCAGCGCGTTGCCGAGCGTGTGTCCATATCCACGCTCGAACGGTTCCATCACCACTTTCGCGTGATTGGGGGCGATCCCCTGAACGTCGATAATGCGCGGTTTCAGAAATCCACTGGTTTGCATGTGAGACCCTCAATACAAAATGGCTTGCGCAGGTTGCTACGTGCCGCGTTATTTCGAATATAGCTCGACGACCAGGCTTTCGTTGATCGTCGAAGGCAGCTCCGAACGCGCCGGAAGCGCCTTCATCTTGCCCCGCATTTCCTTGGCGTCGACCTCGATCCATTCCGGGAAGCCGCGCGTTTCTGCGGCTGCGACCGAACCCTTCACCCGAAGCTGCTCCTTCGTCTTCGCCGCGACTTCGACGGTGTCCCCCGGTCGCACCTGGTAGGACGGTATATTGACGCGCTTGCCGTTCACGAGAATGCCGTTGTGGCGGACGATCTGGCGCGCCTCGGTGCGACTCGCACCGAAGCCCATGCGATACGAGATGGTGTCCAGGCGCGACTCCAAGAGTTGTAGAAGACGTTCGCCCGTCACGCCCTTGCTGCGCGAGGCCTCCGCGTAGGTCTTGCGAAACTGGCGCTCAAGCAGCCCATAAATACGCCGCAGCTTCTGCTTCTCACGCAGCTGCTTGCCGAAATCGGACATGCGACCGCCGCTTTTCTGGCCGTGCTGTCCCGGTGCGTAGCTGCGCCGCTCGATCGCGCATTTGTCGGTGAAACATTTCTCGCCCTTGAGAAAGAGCTTCTCTCCCTCGCGGCGGCACTGACGGCACTTGGCATCCAGATCTCGAGCCATGCGTGTTCCTTCTCCTATATGCGCCGCTTTTTGGGCGGTCGGCATCCGTTATGAGGCACCGGAGTCACGTCGGCGATGCTGCCGATCTTGAGACCGAGCGCATTCAGGGCGCGCACGGCCGATTCGCGGCCGGGGCCGGGACCTTTGATGCGCACCTCCAGATTCTTCACCCCACACTCCTGCGCCGCGCGGCCGGCCTGTTCGGCCGCAACCTGAGCGGCGAATGGGGTGGATTTCCTCGAGCCTTTGAAGCCGGCTGCGCCGGAAGTCGCCCATGCGAGAGCGTTACCCTGGCGGTCGGTGATGGTCACGATGGTGTTGTTGAACGAAGCGTGGATGTGGGCGATGCCTTCGGCCACGTTCTTCTTGACCTTCTTCCGAATGCGTGCGGCGGCAGTCGGTGCGGCAGGCGGTTTTGCCATGTGCGGAATCCTCGGTAGCTCTTAGCCGGCCTTGGGGGCGGCGGCGGTGATTTTGACTGCGGCCTTGCGCGGCCCCTTGCGGGTTCGTGCGTTGGTACGGGTACGCTGGCCACGCACAGGCAGACCTTTTCGGTGACGCGTGCCGCGATAGCAGCCAAGGTCCATCAACCGCTTGATATTCATTGAGACCTCGCGACGCAGGTCACCTTCAACGGTAAATCTTGCGACCTGCTCGCGCAGTCGCTCCATGTCAGACTCAGACAAGTCTTTGATTTTAGAAACTTTATTGATCTTGGCTGCGGCGCAGATCGCCCGCGCGCGTGAGTGACCGACACCGAAGATCGCTTGCAGTGCAATCTCGGCATGTTGGTGATTCGGAATGTTAACCCCAGCTATGCGGGCCATGTGCTGCTCCGTTCATTCGCCTGTTAAATGGGAAACCGGAAATTATAGCGTGAAAACCGTCCGTTAACTACCGATTTGCTATCCCTGCCGCTGCTTATGCCGGGGGTCCTTGCAGATCACACGCACCACGCCTTTGCGGCGCACGATCTTGCAATTGCGGCAAATCTTCTTTACTGAGGCCAATACCTTCATTCGCGTTTCCTTTCGTCTACTTGGCGCGGAATATGATGCGTCCGCGCGTAAGGTCATACGGCGTCAGCTCGACCGTGACCTTGTCGCCGGGCAGGATACGGATATAGTGCATGCGCATCTTGCCGGATATATGTCCCAGGATGACGTGTCCGTTTTCCAGCTTTACCCGAAAGGTCGCGTTGGGCAGGGTATCTACGATCTCACCCTGCATCTGGATCACGTCTTCTTTGGCCATGTTTGTTGCTGTTCTTCTTCCTCCGAAATGGCGGGATCTCAAGCGCCTTGTTGTTCCCCCATTCGTCACCGGGTCGTCGGGAATCATCCCCCTCCCCTGAACCCCCCCTTTTTGAGCAGGCTCTCGTATTGGTGCGTCATGATGTAGGCCTGCACCTGCGCCATGAAATCCATGGTCACGACCACGATAATGAGGAGCGACGTTCCACCGAAATAAAACGGCACGTTCCACTTGAGGATCAGGAACTCCGGCAGGAGGCAGACCAGGGTCACGTACATCGCTCCCGCCAGAGTCAATCTCAAGAGGATCTTCTCCAGATACTTCGCCGTCTGCTCGCCCGGCCGGATGCCCGGAACGAAGGCGCCGGACTTCTTCAGGTTGTCCGCAGTTTCTTTCGGGTTGTATTGCAGCGCCGTGTAAAAGAAACAGAAGAATACGATGGCGCTCGCGTACAGAAGTACATAAATCGGCTGACCTGGGGTCAACGTGGAAGCAAGGTCTCTGATCGTCAGGCTGAACGCCGGACCGATCTGACCTCGGGTCAACAATTCCCAGGCACTACCGCCGGTGACGCCGCTTGTAAACCAGCCTGCCAGGGTCGCCGGAAAGAGGATGATTGACGAAGCGAAAATCGGAGGAATCACGCCCGACATGTTCAGCTTGAACGGAAGGTGCGAGGCCTGCCCGCCATAGACCTTGTTGCCGACTTGGCGCTTGGCGTAGTTCACCAGGATCTTCCTCTGGCCGCGTTCTACGAAGCACACGCCCCAAGTCACGACGACGACCGCGGCCGTTATCAGGAGCGCGGAGAGGGGATGCATCGCGCCAGTGCGAACAAGTTCCAGAAGCCCCGCGACCGCGTTCGGAAGTCCCGCCGCAATACCGGCGAAGATGATGATCGAAATACCGTTGCCCAAACCCCGCTCTGTGACCTGTTCACCCAGCCACATCAGGAACATGGTGCCCGTTACCAGCGTGACGATCGTCGTGAAGCGGAACAGGAGGCCCGTCTCTATCACCGCTTGCGACTGGAGGAAGATCGAGATGCCGAACGCCTGAAACAGCGCCAAGAACACGGTGGCGTAGCGCGTGTACTGGGTGATCTTGCGCTGGCCGGACTGCCCTTCCTTCTTGAGCGCCTCGAGCTGCGGGGACACCGCAGTCATGAGCTGCATGATGATCGAGGCCGAGATGTAGGGCATGATACCCAGCGCGAAAATGGTAAAGCGCGACAGGGCTCCGCCGGAGAACATGTTGAACAGCCCCAGCATGCCGCCTTGTTGAGACTGGAACATTTCGGCGAGTTTGACCGGGTCGACGCCGGGCACCGGAATGTGCGCGCCAACCCGGAATACGATCAGCGCCCCGAGCAGGAACAGGAGCCGTTTCTTCAGGTCGCCGTATTTTCCGGTCTTGCCGAGCTGAGGGATCTGCGCCGCCATCTCAGCCTTGCTTGCCCTTCTTGCCTTCAGGCCCGGGCTTGGCTTGCTCCGCCGCCTTGCCAGGTTCCTTGCGCTCGCCCCTGCCCTCGCCCTTCGCCTTGGCGTCCCTCTGCGCGGTCTTGTCCGTTTCGGGCTTGGCTGCTTCCTTGCCCGGTTTTCCCTCGGCTTGAGCCTGAGGTGTCGGTATGGCTTTGGGCTCGCGCTTCGGCTTGGGCTGCGGAATCGGCGCATCGGTACTGCCGCCCGCGGCCTCGATCGCGGAGCGCGCGCCTTTGCTCACCGCAATGCCGTTCAGCACAACCTTGCGCTTGAGCTTGCCGGAAACAATCACTTTGGCCGCCTTTGCGGATATGGGAATCACACCCACCTCTTTCAACACGGCGAGGTCGATTTTCTCGGCTTTTATTCGATCCAGGTCGGACAGCCTGACTTCCGCAGTGTCCTCCCGGGTCGGCGAGTTGAAGCCGCGTTTCGGTAGCCTGCGCTGCAGGGGCATTTGGCCGCCCTCGAAGCCGACCTTGTGAAAGCCTCCGGAGCGCGCCCTTTGGCCCTTGTGCCCGCGGCCGCCTGTCTTGCCCGTCCCCGACCCGATCCCTCGCGCAACGCGCTTGCGCGCGTGCTTCGAACCGCGAGCGGGTCTCAGCGTATTGAGTTCCATCTAGCTCTCCAACCGCACCAGGTAGTTCACGCAGTTGATCATGCCCCGCACCTGCGGCGTATCCTTCAACTCCACGGTCTGGCGAATTCGCCGCAAGCCCAAGCCGCGCACCGTGGCGCGATGCTCGGTCTTGCAGCTTATGGGGCTCTTGACGAGCGTCACGCGGATTTTCTTGTCAGCCATTGGGGTGCGCCTTCAACGGGTGATTTCCTCGATCGACTTGCCGCGCTTGGCCGCGATCTCCGCAGGAGTGTTCATCCTCTTCAGGCCGTCGAGTGTTGCCCGAACCACGTTGTAGGGATTGGTCGAACCGAGGCACTTGGCAAGAACGTTGGTCACGCCCATTACTTCGAACACGGCCCGCATGGGACCGCCGGCGATGATGCCGGTACCCTGGGACGCGGGCTGCATGATCACCTTCGAGGAGCCGTGCTTGCCGATCACGGCGTGCTGGAGCGTACCGTTCTTCAGTGACACGCGGAACATTTTGCGGCGCGCTTCTTCCAGCGACTTCTGCACCGCCACCGGCACTTCACGCGCCTTGCCTTTCCCCATGCCCACCGCGCCGTCGCCGTCGCCGACCACCGAGAGCGCAGCGAAACCGAGTATCCGCCCCCCCTTGACCACCTTGGTAACGCGGTTCACGGCGACCATCTTCTCCTTCAGGCCGTCCGTGCGCTGTTCGCCGCCCTGCATCCTGGGTTGCATTCTTGCCATCGTGTTTCCTTTAGAGTGCTCGCCTAGTGGGGCTTTAGGAGGGAGGCCCCCCGATTCGCCGCCAATCTAGAACTTGAGGCCGGCTTCCCGCGCCGCGTCTGCCAGCGCCTTGACCCTGCCGTGGTACTTGTAGCCTGAGCGGTCGAACGCGACGGCTTGTATGCCCAGCCCTCTTGCTTTTTCGGCGATACGCTTGCCGATCGCCACCGCCGCCGCTTTGTTGCCGCCGTTTGAAACTTTGGCGCGTATTTCTTTCTCTATCGTGGAGGCCGAGGTCAACACCTTCCCGTCCGCGGAGCACAGCTGTGCGTAGATGTGCGTGTTCGTTCGATGGACGGCCAGACGCACGGTCGCCAATTCATGGATCTTTCGGCGCGTCTGGGAAGCGCGTCTAAGCCTTGCCGTTTTTTTATCGATCATCGCTGTGCCCTACTTCTTCTTCGTTTCCTTCAAGATCACCTGCTCGTCGGAATAGCGCACGCCCTTGCCCTTGTAAGGTTCGGGCGAGCGGTAAGCGCGCACCTCTGCCGCAACCTGTCCCACGAGCTGCTTGTCCAATCCCTTGATCACGATTTCAGTCTGCGAAGGGGTCTCGACTTTCACCCCCTTGGGCATCGGGTGCACGACAGGGTGCGAAAACCCGAGCGTCAGGTTCAATTTGTCCCCTTGCGCCTGAGCGCGATAGCCGACCCCGACCAGCGTCAGCCGCTTCTCGAAACCCTTGGTCACCCCGAGCACCATATTGGCGGCCAGCGCTCGCAGCGTTCCGGACATGGCGTTCGCCTCGTCAGAATCTTCGAGAGCCTTAAATAGCAGCTTGTCGCCGTCCTTCTCGATTCCAACATCGCCGCGCAACCGCTGTGACAGCGTTCCGAGCGGCCCCTTGATGGAGATAGCCTCCGCCGCAAGCGTCGCCTCGACGCCCTTCGGCAGCGTAACGGGATATTTTGCGATCCGCGACATGGCCGGTTCCTAGGCTACGATGCAGAGCACTTCGCCGCCGAGACCGGTGGCGCGAGCCTTGCGGTCGGTCATCACGCCCTTGGAAGTCGAAACAATCGCGACGCCAAGCCCGTTCATGACGCGCGGCAATTCGTCGCGCCCCTTGTAGATGCGCAGCCCCGGAGTGGATACGCGCTCGATTCTCTCGATCACCGGCTCCCCCGCGTAGTACCTGAGGCCGATCTCGAGCTCCGCCTTTCCGTCCTTTTCACGGGTAGTGAAGCCGTCGATGTAGCCTTCCTCCTTCAGCACCTGGGCGATCGAAATCTTGACCTTGGAAGACGGCATGCCGACGGCGGTCTTCCCGACCATCTGGGCGTTCCGGATTCGGGTCAGCATGTCGGCAATGGGATCGGTCATGCTCATGCGGGAAACCTCCTACCAGCTCGCCTTGATCAGTCCGGGGATCTCCCCGCGTAGCGCAATTTCGCGCAGCTTGTTGCGCCCCAATCCGAACTTGCGGAATACTCCGCGCGGCCGACCGGTCAGCCTGCAGCGGTTCCGCAGTCGCACCGGCGAGGCGTTTCGAGGCAACTGCTGAAGCTTCTCGCGCGCTTCCTGGCGGTCTTCGTCGGAGCGTTGGGCGTCGTTGATGGTCGCGAGCAGTGCGGCACGCCTGACGGCGAACTTCGCCACCGTCTTGCGGCGCTTGTCTTCGCGATTGATAACGGCTAGTTTGGCCATGGCAATCCTTCAGGTCTTG
Organism: Burkholderiales bacterium; assembly: GCA_036522335.1. Classification (GTDB taxonomy): domain Bacteria; phylum Pseudomonadota; class Gammaproteobacteria; order Burkholderiales; family SG8-39; genus VBDM01. The sequence goes on along the minus strand of DATDGA010000452.1, from coordinate 5,035 downwards.
AACGGAAAGCGGAAGGCCGACAACAGCGCACGCGCTTCGTCGTCGGTCTTCGCCGTGGTGGTAATGCTGATATCGAGCCCCCGCAGAGCATCGATCTTGTCGTATTCGATCTCGGGGAAGATGATCTGCTCCTTCACGCCCAGGCTGTAGTTGCCTCGGCCGTCAAAGGCCCGGCCCGAGATCCCGCGGAAATCACGGATGCGCGGGATGGCGACGGTGATAAGCCGGTCGAGAAACTCGTACATCCGCTGCCCGCGCAACGTCACCATGCAACCGACGGGAAAATCCTTGCGCACCTTGAAGGTGGCGATGGATTTTTTCGCCTTTGTGACTACCGGTTTCTGGCCGGCGATCTTGGTGAGATCGGCGACCGCATTGTCGAGGATCTTCTTGTCCTGCGTCGTCTCGCCCACACCCATGTTGAGCGTGATCTTCCTGATGCGCGGCACCTGCATCGAGGTCTTGTACCCGAACTTCTTCATCAGATCGGGCACCACGTTTTTGCGGTAGTAGTCTTGTAAGCGAGCCATACCTTTACGAGATCCTTTCGGATCAGGCGTCCACCATTTCGCCGTTGGATTTGAACACGCGCACCTTGCGCCCGTCCTGCATCAGCTTGAAGCCGACGCGGTCGGCCTTCTTGGTCTGCGGATTGAACAAGGCCACGTTGGAGATGTCGATGGGCATGTCTTTGTCGACGATGCCCCCAGTCTGGTTTTTCATCGGGTTGGGACGCTGATGTTTCTTGACACGGTTGACTCCCTCCACGATGAGGTGCCTTGCATCGACGATCCGCAGCACCGTACCTCGCTTGCCCTTGTCCCTGCCGGTGGTGACGATGACGTCGTCGCCTTTTTTGATTTTTTCCATGGTCTCGAGATGCCAGCCGTCGGCGATCAAAGCACTTCCGGTGCAAGCGAAACTATCTTCATGAAGCGCTCGTTGCGAAGTTCCCGCGTCACCGGTCCGAAAATGCGCGTGCCGATGGGTTCCATCTTGTTGGTGAGCAACACTGCCGCGTTGCTATCGAAACGGATGCGGCTGCCATCCGCGCGCCGCACGCCCTGAGCCGTGCGCACCACGACGGCGTGGTAGATCTCGCCTTTCTTGACGCGCCCGCGCGGGGCTGCGTCCTTGACGCTCACCCTGATCACGTCGCCGATGTTGGCGTAGCGGCGTTTTGAGCCGCCCAGCACCTTGATACACATCACAGCGCGCGCGCCGGTGTTGTCGGCGACGTCGAGCACCGTCTGCATCTGAATCATTTTCTCTCTCCAACTTGTCCCGCCTGAATGCGTCCAAAGGCAGGCAGTTTTGGATCCCGTCCGGGATGCGAAAAAGCGCTAAATCTTACGCTAAATCAAAATGTTTTCCAAGCCAATTCTTCTAAGCCGCCCGCGCCTTTTCCACCAGCTTGGCGACCCGCCACGCCTTGGTCCTGGAAATCGGGCGGCACTCTTCGATGAGGACCAGATCGCCCTCGCTGCACTCGTCCTTTTCGTCGTGTGCGTGGTACTTTTTCGAGCGTGTCACGATCTTTCCATACATCGGGTAGGTAACGCGTCGCTCGACCAGAACGGTGACTGTCTTGTCCATCTTGTCGCTGACAACTCGGCCGGTCAGCGTCCGGGTGGTTTTGCTTTCGGTCATTTCGCGGGTGCCTTTTCCTTGAGAAGGGTACGCACGCGAGCGATGTCGCGGCGCACTTTCTTCAGCTGGCTGGTATTGGTGAGTTGCTGCGTTGCCCTTTGCATGCGCAGGCTGAACTGTGCCCGAAGAAGTTCCTCGAGCTCCTTGGAAAGCAGAGCCGGGTCCTTGGCGCGGAGTTCACTCGCTTTCATATTCGTTGCCTTTGTGCTTTGACTCGTGAGATCTATTGTGCTCGGTTGAGGAAGAAAGGGGTCCACCCCTCTCTGGATCCGTACGCTATCCGCCCAGTTGACGGATGACAAACACGGTACGAAGCGGAAGTTTCGCCGCAGCAAGCGCAAACGCCTCCCGTGCCATGGGCTCATCCACGCCGTCCATCTCATAGAGTACGTTGCCCGGCCGGATTTCGGCGACGAAATATTCCGGGTTCCCCTTGCCATTGCCCATGCGCACTTCCGCGGGCTTTTGCGAAACGGGCTTGTCCGGAAAGATGCGGATGAAGATCCGGCCGCCGCGCTTGATGTGGCGGGTCATCGCGCGGCGAGCCGCCTCGATCTGGCGCGCAGTGAGCCTTCCGCGCGTCGTCGCCTTGAGCCCGTATTCGCCGAAAGAGACCTTGGTTCCACGCGTGGCGACGCCACGGTTGCGCCCTTTCTGCTGTTTGCGGTATTTGGTTCTCGCTGGTTGAAGCATGGATTCTCTCCTCGCCTACGAGGCCTTGGGCTTGCGGGTTTTCTTCACCGCGGTCTTCGGCTTGGCGTCGGCCTTGCCCTCGGGCTTACCCTTGGACTCGGTCGCGGTTTTTTTCGCCACGACCGGGCGGGGTTTTGCGGGCTTGGGCTTCGCCTCGGACGGGGGCGCGCTAGTGTCGGAAGGCACGTCGGCTGCCGCGGCAAGTACAGGCTTCTCCTCGAGAGCTCTTGGAAGGGGCCTGGGAGTCAGCTTCTTCACCTTCTTCGCCACGAGAACTTCCTCCCCAGTAGGCACCGGGGGCGCGAGGGGCTGATCGCCCTTGGCGATCGTTTCGCCCTTGTACACCCAGCACTTGATGCCGATCACGCCGTAGGTGGTCTTCGCCTCTGAAAAACCGTAGTCGATATCGGCCCGCAAGGTGTGCAACGGAACGCGCCCCTCGCGATACCACTCGGTGCGCGCGATCTCGATCCCGTTCAGGCGCCCCGCGCTCATGATCTTGATCCCCTGCGCACCGAGTCGCATGGCGTTCTGCATGGCGCGCTTCATCGCGCGGCGGAACATGATGCGCTTCTCCAGCTGCTGCGCGATCGAATCGGCTATGAGCTGGGCGTCGACCTCGGGCTTGCGGATTTCCTCGATGTTGACGTGCACCATCTGCACTCCGAGAAGCTTGCGCAGATCGGCTTTGAGCATTTCTATGTCCTCGCCCTTCTTGCCGATCACGACGCCGGGTCGGGCGCTGTGAATCGTGATGCGGGCGTCCTTGGCCGGTCGCTCGATCACCACCTTGCCGACGGAGGCGTGCGAAAGCCGCTTCTTCAGATAAGCGCGGACCTTCAGATCCTCATTCAGCATCGAAGCGAAATTCTTGCTGTTGGCGTACCAGCGCGAGGACCAGTTCTTGTTGACGCTGAGCCTGAAGCCGATCGGATGAATTTTCTGTCCCATGAGGGCGTCCTATTTCTTTGCTCGCTTGGCTGCTTGCTTGGCCGAGGCCTTTTTCTTTTCTTCGTCGCCGACGGTCACGAAGATATGGCAGGTCCGTTTGGTAATTCGATTGCCGCGCCCCTTGGCACGTGCCTGGAAGCGCTTGAGCGATACGGCCTGTTCCACCAGGATGGTCTTCACCTTCAGCTCGTCGACGTCGGCGCCGTCGTTGTGCTCCGCGTTGGCGATGGCCGATTCCAGCACCTTCTTGATGATGTGCGCCCCCTTTTTCGGACTGAAGGCGAGCAGATTCAGCGCTTTTTCCACCGGGAGCCCCCGGATCTGGTCGGCGACCAGCCGACCCTTCTGGGCCGACAGTCGCACACCGTAAAGCGTCGCGCGGGTTTCCATGGGTTCCCCTTACTTCTTCTCGCCGCCCGCAGGGGCCGCCGGCGCGGAGGCCGCTCCCGGCGCAGCGCCTGCCGAGGCGCCCTGCGCTCCGCCTCCCCCGGGTCCTGCGCCGGATCTCGCAGCGGCGGCCGCTTCCATGACCTTCTTGTCCGCCATGCCGTGGCTCTTGAAAATACGCGTCAGCGCAAACTCGCCGAGCTTGTGCCCGACCATGTTCTCCGAGATGTATACCGGGACATGTTGCTTGCCGTTGTGCACCGCGATCGTCAACCCGACGAAATCGGGAAGGATCGTGGAGCGCCGCGACCAAGTCTTGATCGGGCGTTTATCGCTTGCGCCGCGCGCCGCGCCGACCTTCTTCACCAGATGGTGGTCCACAAAAGGACCCTTCTTGACCGAGCGTCCCATGGTCTAGCCCTTGTCTCGTTTCTTGTGTCGGAATTGGATGATCATGCTGCGCGTGCGTTTGTTCTTCCGGGTCTTGTACCCCTTGGCGAGCGTACCCCAGGGACTGACCGGATCCTGGCCGGCGGCGGTCTTGCCTTCGCCTCCGCCGTGCGGGTGATCGATCGGATTCATCGCCACACCGCGGACGGTGGGCCGCACGCCGCGCCAGCGCACTCGCCCGGCCTTGCCGATCGTCTCGAGGCTGTGCTCCTCGTTGCCGACCTCGCCGATGGTGGCGCGGCAGTCGACGTGCACCTTGCGGATCTCGCCCGAACGCAGCCGCAACTGCGCGTAGCTGCCCTCTCGCGCCAGCAGCTGAACCGAGGCGCCCGCGGCGCGCGCGAGCTGTGCGCCCCTGCCGGGCTGCATCTCGATGCAGTGAATCGTGGTGCCGACCGGGATGTTCCGAAGCGGCAAGGTATTACCCGGTTTGATCGGCGCCTCCACCCCGGACACAAGCTGGGTGCCGGCCGTCAGACCCTTGGGCGCGATGATGTAGCGGCGCTCGCCGTCGGCATAGCAGAGCAAGGCGATGTTCGCGCTCCGGTTCGGGTCGTATTCGAGCCGCTCTACCTTCGCCGGGATGCCGTCCTTGTTGCGGCGAAAATCGACAATCCGGTAATTCTGCTTGTGCCCGCCACCCTGGTGGCGCACCGTGATGCGGCCGTTGACGTTGCGACCGGCCTTCTTCGATTGCTTCTCGACCAGGGGCTGATAAGGCCCGCCCTTGTGCAGATCCGGATTTACGAACTTGACGAGTTGCCGCCGGCCGGGTGAGGTAGGTTTGAATTTTACGAGCGGCATGGATTACTCCGAAGCCTGAAAGGTGATTTCCTGCTTCTTCCCGTCGGGACCGGGCATCAGGGACACGTAGGCTTTTTTCCAGTTCCGGCGCCGGCCTTCG
>DATDGA010000451.1:0-2627 GCA_036522335.1 Burkholderiales bacterium | reverse complement strand
GTCGTCACGCACGACCGGCGTTTCCTCGACTCTGTCGCCTCCCGGATCGTCGAGCTCGACCGCGGGCGCATAAGCGGCTACCCGGGCAACTTTGCCGCCTACCAGCAGAAAAAAGCGGAAGCACTGGAAACCGAGGCCGTGCATCAGCGCAAGTTCGACAAGGTCCTCGCGCAGGAGGAAGTGTGGATCCGCAAGGGCATCGAAGCGCGCCGCACGAGGAACGAAGGCCGGGTGCGGCGCCTGGAGGCGCTGCGCATCGAGCGCGCAGCGCGTCGCGACCGAGTCGGCAAGGTCGGGCTGGAGATCGCGCAAGGCGATCGCTCGGGCCGCCTGGTCGCGGAGCTCGAAGAAGTCGGAAAGGATTTCGGTGACAAGCGGGTGGTGAAGAATTTTTCCTGCCGCATCCTGCGCGGGGACAAGGTCGGGCTGATCGGCCCGAACGGCAGCGGCAAGACCACGCTGCTCAAGCTGATCCTCGGGGAGATCCGGCCGGATTCGGGCGAGGTGCGCCGCGGGACGAAACTCAGCGTCGCCTATTTCGACCAGTTCCGCGAGGCGCTCGACGAGGAAGCGACGCTAGGCGATACGATCAGCCAGGGCAGCGATCACGTCGAGGTCAACGGCGTGAAAAAACACGTGATCGGCTACCTCGGGGATTTTCTGTTCCCGCCGGAGCGCGTCCGCGCCCCGGTGAAATCGCTCTCCGGCGGCGAGCGCAACCGCCTGCTGCTCGCGCGCCTTTTCAGCCGGCCCGCCAACGTGCTGGTGCTGGACGAGCCGACCAACGATCTCGACATCGAAACGCTGGAGCTGCTGGAATCGCTGCTGCAGGAATACGAGGGGACCCTGTTCCTCGTCAGCCATGACCGCGAATTCCTCGACAACGTCGTGACCCAGACCATCGCGAGCGAAGGAGGGGGCGAGTGGAAGGAATACGCCGGCGGCTACAGCGACTGGCAGCGCGTGCGTTCGAAAGCGCCGCGGCGAGCGGCGACCGACTCCGGGAAAGGTGGGAATCCCGAACCGCTGGTGCGGACCCGGCGCGCGCAAGGCAAGGTCAAGCTCGGCTACAAGGAGGCGCGCGAGCTCGCCGAATTGCCGGAGAAGCTAAAGGCGCTGGAACGCGAGCAGGGAGAAATCGCCGGGAAGCTCGCCGATCCGCTGCTTTATCGCGACCAGCCGCGCGAAGTGAAAGAGCTGCAGCTGCGTCACTCGGCGATCGAGACGGAGCTGACGCAGCTCCTTGCGCGCTGGGAGGAGCTGGAGGCGAAGACTTCAGGCTGAGCGAACCGAGCTTGTTTTTGAATGCCGGTTGCGCTAGCGTTGCCCTCTCGTCGTCTCACCGGCGCCATCCGCTCAAGGAAGAAAACGATGACACGCATCCTCACCAAGATTCTGTTCGCCGCCGTTTCGCTACCGCTCGCCGCAACCGCCGCGGAATACATGGAGAAAACGCCGTTCCAGCTGTCGCGGGCGTTTTCGCCGGGCGTGATCACAGACGGCGGCAAGATCGTCTGGGTCGCCGGACAGACCGCGACGCGCGACAACGACGGCCGCGACATCGCCAACAACTTCGAAGCGCAGGTGAAGCAGGTGTTCTCGCAGATCGACCAGATCATGAAGCGCGCCGGCGGCAGCCTCGCCAACATCGTGACGGTAACGGTGTTCATCAAGGAGTCGCGCTACGGCGACCGCTTCGTCGAGATGCGCAAGGACTACTTCCAGAACGGCAACTATCCGGGGAGCGCGCTCATCACGGTGACCAACTTCGCCCGGCCCGGCATCGAGATCGAGATCCAGGCGGTGGGCGTGATCGGCGACCGCTGCTCCAATGACAATCCTTGCTCGGCCGAAGGCCAGGCGAAGAAGAAATAACCGGAGGATACGATGCGACCCATTTCCCGACGTAAATTCCTTGCCGGTGCCGCCGCCGGCGGTACCTTGCTCGGTCTTGGCGCGGCCGGCGCGCTCGCGCAGGCGGACAAGTTCGACCTCGTCATCAAGGGCGGCGAAGTGCTCGACCCCGGCCAGAAGCTGCGCGCGCGGCGCGACGTCGGCATCAAGAACGCGGTGATCGCTGCGCTCGAGCCCGACATCTCCGATGCGCGCGCGAAGCAGCTGCTCGACGCGAAGGGGAAGCTCGTGCTGCCGGGCCTGGTCGACATGCACGCGCACGTCTATCCGCAAGTCTCGGCGCTCGGCCTGCCCGCGGACGAGCTCGCGCCTTACACGGCGACCACGACCTACGTGAGCGCGGGCGACGCGGGCGCCAACACCTTCTCGGCGCTCCGGCACTACATCATCGCGCAGGCGCGCAGCCGCATTTACGCCTTCGTCCACATCTCCTCCATCGGACTTTCCGGGTTTCCGGTCGGCGAGATGCTCAACATCGACTACGCCGACGTGGACCAGGCGGCGAAGACACTCGCAGAAAATCCGGACCTCGTGCTCGGCATCAAGGTGCGCGAGACGGTGGAGGTGGTCGGCGCGAACGGCCTGGAACCGCTCAAGCGCGCGATCCTCGCCTGCGAGCGCTCCGGAGTGCGCGGTGCGCGCGTCATGTGCCACATCGGCAATGCGCCGGGCGAGCTCTCGGCGCTGCTCGACCTGCTGCGCCCGGGCGACAT
>DATDGA010000450.1:0-3876 GCA_036522335.1 Burkholderiales bacterium | reverse complement strand
GTGGAGCTGCTGCACGAATCGCGCGCGACCTTGCTGTACAAGGTGCGCGATCGGGAGAAGGGCACGCTGGCCGCGTTGAAGACCCTGCAGGCGGGGCTCGCGAACGACGCCGATCAGTGCGCGGCGCTGCTGGGCGAGGAGTGGCTGGCAGGCCGCGTGGTGTCGCATTACTTTCCGCAGGTGCTGCCGCTTGCCGCCGGCGAGCGCAGCTCTTTGTATTACGTCATGAGCTATCACGAAGGCGCCACGCTGCAGCAGCGCCTGGATCACGGCGAGCATTTCTCGGTGAGCGCCGCCGTGCACATCGGCATTCGGCTCCTCAAAGGACTGGCCGCGCTGCATCGACTGAACATCATTCACCGCGACATCAAGCCGGACAACGTGCATCTGGGCGCGGACGAGAAGCTGCGCATCCTCGATCTGGGCGTGGCGCTCAACCGCGGCGCGATACACGAAGCGAGCGGCGGCGCGCCCGGCACGCCGAGCTTCATGGCACCGGAACTGCTGACAGGCTCGGCCGGGAGCACGCAGAGCGACCTGTACGCGGCGGGTGTGACGCTCTATCACCTGCTCACGCGGAAATATCCCTACGGGGAAGTCGAACCGTTCCAGCACCCGCGCTTCGGCGACCCGGTGCCGCCGATCCGATACCGGCCCGATATCCCGAAGTGGCTGGAGAACCTGCTGCTCAAGGCGGTCGCGCTGGACCCGAAGCTGAGGTTCGAGACGGCCGAGGAATTCCTGCTCGCGCTCGAGCGCGGCGAGCGCGGCGCGATCCTGCCGCCGCCGCGAACCCCGCTTTTCGCCTACGCCCAGCGCGTGCCGTGGCGATCGATCGCCACGGTGTCGCTCGTGCTCAACCTGCTGCTGCTTTATTTGATCCTCTTACGGTAGCGGGTCGTTTCCGCGAGTCCTTCCATGCGGTAACTCGTGTGGGCACGCGGCATCTCATTCCAAGGGTTTGATCCCGGGCACAGCCGGCGGCAGCGGGGCGCGGAACCGGAATTCCGGTTCATAATAGCGCCCACCTGCGGAGGAGATTCCCATGGACCTACACGGCAGAATGCGCCGCAAACTCGTGCTCGCCGGCGCGGCGGGCGTCGTCACAGCGTGCGCGGTTCCCCCGGCGCGCGAGCGTGCGCCGCAATGGCAGGCGAAGCAATTTCACAACCAGCCGGCGCAAAGCCACCAGCAGCAATTCCTCGTCGATCTGTGGGAACAGGTGAGGAAAGAGACCGGCGGCCGGCTCGCGGTCACCGTCTATCCGCAGAACAACAATATTCCAGGCTCCGATCCCGCGGCGCTCGACATGCTCCAATCGGGCGATCTCGAGTTTTTCACCCTGATGGGCGGCATCCTGGGGCGCAAGGTTCCCGTCGCCGAGATCCAGGGGCTTCCTTTCGCGTTCACCAGCCACGCGCAGGTGCACCGCGCAAACGACGGTGCGCTCGGCGAATATATCGGCCGCGAGTGCGCTGCCAAGGGGATTTACCGCTTCCAGTACGGTCTGCTCGAGAACGGCTTCCGGCAAATCTCCATGGTCGAACGCCCGGTGCGCACCGCGGACGACCTGCGCGGGGTGAAGATCCGCGTGCCCGACGGCCAGATGTTCCGCGATTTGTTCGCCTCGCTCGACGCTCAGCCGGTGACGGTGAACATCCGCGATCTGTACGAAGCGCTGAAGGCGCGGCGAGTGGACGCGCAGGAGAATCCGCTGGTGATCACCGAGGTGAACAAGCTCTACGAGGTGACGCGTTACATTTCAGTCACGAATCACATGTGGTCGGGATTCAATCTGCTCGCCAACTTAAAGTTCTGGGAGGGACTCCCGCCGGACGTGCAGGAGGTCGTGCTGCGCAACGTGAAGAAGTACGTCGCGGCGCAGCGTGCCTATACCGACAATCTCAATCGCGAGCTCGGGACCACGCTCGCCAGTCGCGGCATGGTGTTCAATACCGCTGACGTGACCACTTTCCGGAAGAAACTCGGCGGCGGTTTCTACCAGCGCTGGAAGGGCGAGTTCGGCGCCACCGCCTGGAGCCTATTGGAAGAGCAGGTGGGCAGACTGGGTTGAGCGCAATGTCGCGCGTGCTCCCACTGCTGCTTGCTGCGTGCTGCACGCTTCCGAGCGGAACGGCGCTCGCGTTCAAGGGCGTCGATGTCACCGGCCAGGGCTACGGCGGGGACTTCCAGCTCCTCGGCCACGACGGCAAGCCGCGTGCTCCGGCTGATTTCCGCGGCAAGGTCGTGTTGCTCACCTTCGGGTTCACGCGCTGCCCGGACGTATGCCCGACTTCGCTCGCTGCGCTCGCTCGAGCCATGGACGCCCTGGGGAAGGACCGCAAGCGCGTTCAGGTTGCGCTGGTCACGGTGGATCCCGAGCGCGACACCCCGATTCTCCTCGCGAAGTACGTGACCGCCTTCGATCCGGACTTCCTCGGCTTGGTTGGGGACGCGGCGGCGACGCGCCAGGTCGCCCGCGCCTTCAAGGTGTTCTACCAGAAGGTGCCGACCTCCAAAGGCGACTACACGATGGACCACAGCACCGGGTACTATGTCGTCGACCGCAAGGGCCGCACGCGGCTGATGTTCCGCTACGGGCAGCCAGTGGCCGACATGGCGTACGATATCCGTCTGCTGCTTGACGAAGAATAGAGCCGCGAGGCTTCTCAACCGGGAGATTCTCATGCTGAAGAGCTGGAAACGATTCGCAACGCTGACCGTTTCAACGATGTTCGCACTTGCAGGGGCCGGCGCATTCGCGCAAGGCTCGTGGAAACAGGGCCCGCCGATCCCGCAGGGCGCCAACGAAGTCGTCGGCGGGAACGTCGGCGGCAACGTGCTCATCTACGGCGGCCAGGACGGAGCGGGCAAGTCGATGGGGATTTTCTGGAAATTCGATCCGAACTCGAACCAATGGAGCGCGCTGCCCAGCAACCCCGTGCCGGTGCACCACGGCGCCGCCGCCGTCGTCGGCAACAAGTTCTACGTGTTCGGCGGTTTTCACATGCCCGAGAGCGGCAAGAACGGCTGGGTCCCCGAGGACAAGGCCTGGGTGTTCGACACGGACAAGGGAACCTGGAGCGCGCTGCCGCCCATGCCCACGCCGCGCGGCGCGCTCGCCGCGGTGGCGGTCGGCAAAAAAATCTACATCAGCGGCGGCGCGAAAGTTCCGGAAGGCATGAGCCTGCCCGACGGCCTCACCGGCGGCGGGCCGGTGGAACTGCTCGCCGTGCTGGAGATGTTCGACACCGAGACCGGCAAGTGGACGAAACTGCGGCCGATGTCGCTGCCGCGCAACCATCACAGCGTCGCCTCCGCGGACGGCAAGATCTACGCGGTGGGCGGGCGCGTCGGTTCGTGCTTCTCCAACGGCTGGTCTTCGAACGTGTCGATGAACGAGGCCTACGACATCGCGACCGACACCTGGACCACGCGACTGCCGATGCCCACCGCGAGGAGCGGCACCGGCGCGGAAGCGCTGGACGGCAAGGTGCACGTGCTCGGCGGCGAAGGCTGGGTCGAGGAGTTCGGCGGAGTGTTCCGCGCGCACGAGGTGTACGACCCGAAGACCAACAGCTGGGCGAAGTTGCCGCGCATGCTCACCCCGCGCCACGGTTTCGCCACCGCGACGGTCGGGCACAAGATCTACGCGGTCTCCGGTGTGAACAACGCCGGCGGTGCCGGGACGCTTTCGGTGGTGGCGGTCAACGAGATCTTCGAGCCGTGAGCCGTGATTCCCGCGAAAACGAGCGAATGCGAGTTTCGAGGAACGGCCAAGCGGGAATCCAGCAACGGCTGAATGACCTGGACCCCCGCTTTCGCGGGGGTGACGATTCCCAGCAACCAAGGAGGAAAACATGAATCGGATCGCGT
>DATDGA010000449.1:0-1627 GCA_036522335.1 Burkholderiales bacterium | reverse complement strand
AGGTGACCACGAAGACTCCCGGCACCACGGGATAGCCCGGCACGCGGAAGGGCCGAACCGCATCCGGCTCCCTCGCCCGCAGCACGAAAAGCGCGATGCCGGTCAGCGTGAAAAATCCCCAGAACACCGGCAGCGAATATTCGACCAGGGCCTTGAAGCCCGCGTCCTGGAAGGCGCCGAAAACGACCAGGGCGAAGGCGACCGCGCCCTGCACCAGCATCGCGATCCGCGGCGAGCCGCTCGCCTCGTCCCAGCGGGAGAGGAAGTGGAACATCGGCCAGTCGCGCCCGAGCGCGTAGTTGGAGCGCGCGCCCACGATCATCGAGCCGTTCACCGAGGTGAGCGCGGCGATCGCGATCATGATCGAGATGAGCTTCTCCCCGCCCGAACCCCAGGTGCGCTTCAGCAAATCCGCCGCCACCGCGTCCGAGCGCGTCATCGCGTCGTAGCCGAGGCCCTTCAGGTACGCGACGTTGACGAGCACATACAGCACGGTCACGATGCCGATGGAGTACAACAGCGCGCGCACCATGTTGCGTTTGCGATCGCGGACTTCCGCGGAAATGTAGGCGGCGTCGTTCCAGCCGCCGTAGGTGAAGAGCACGAATACCATCGCCGAGCCGATTCCCGCTCCCATGTACCAGGGCGCGCCGCCCGCAGCGGCGGCTGAAGCCGGTGCGGGCACGGGATCGGGTGCGAACACGAGCCCCGCGACGACGATCAGCACCAGCCCGCCGCATTCGAGCACCGTGAAGAAATTCTGCGTCAGTTTCCCCTCGCGGATGCCCAGATAGTTTACGACGGTGAGCGCGAGGACCACGAACCCCGCCCAGAGCGCGGACGAATGGGGGCCCAGGTTGAACACGCGCGACATGTAGTCGCCGAAAAGATACGCGAACACGGCGATCGATCCCGCGACGATCACCGTCATGCGCGCCCAGCCGTAGAGGAAGGCGAGCGAGCGGCCGTAGGCGCGGCCGAGAAAGTGATACTCGCCGCCCGCCGACGGAAACGCGGTCGCGAGTTCGGCGTAGCACAACGCGCCGATCAGGGAAAAAACGCCGCCCGCGATCCACGCGGCGACGACGAGCGCCGGGCTCTCCAGCGCGCCCGCCACGATGGAAGGCGTGCCGAAGATTCCGGCACCGACGATCAGCCCGACGATGATCGCGGTGGCGTCGCCCAGCGACAGGACCTGCGCCGGACCGGCGCCCGGCCGCTGCGTGTCGGAAGAGGGCATTTACAGGGTGAGAAACCGTTGGGTGTGGGGATTGCGCTGACGGAGGTGCTCGAAGCACTCCTCGAGCCGCAGGCCGAGCTGCGCGTTCGCCGCGCGCGCCCTCGCCTTCAGCTCGGCCCAGGAAATGCGGGACGGAGCGTCGCGAAGCGCGAAAGCGATCAGGTTGTCCCTCTCCTCGGCGAGGAGCAGCGTCGGATTCCGGCCGAAGCTCTTCGCGATGCGCGCGCAGTGGCGTTCGATTCTCCTGTCGTCGCTCATGAAGTTGGCCACCATCACCCCCGGCGGGCGCAGCGCGGCGAAAGCGGCGGCGTAGAAGGATTGCGTGCACAGCGCGTCCGCCACCCTGCCGTTCACGAACCCGTCGACCACCAGCACGTCGCAGCTCGC
>DATDGA010000448.1:0-3856 GCA_036522335.1 Burkholderiales bacterium | reverse complement strand
ACCAGCAATGTGTCGCTGATGGTGCGGCTGGGCGGAAACCACGTGTACGCAGTGGTGTACACCAAGAAGAAGGACCGCATGGATCGTCTTTATCACAACGGCCTGGACGTCGATACCGACGCGGAGGTCGACGAGGCTTGGCGACTGTGCAACTCGCTGGCGGAAAAATGGGGCCTGCACGACATCGGCAAGCCCTCGGCGCGCCACGGAACCTACAGCTTTCTTTTCTGGGACGCCGACGACAACGCCTGGGAGATCCTCTCCAATCCGAAAGGCGGCTACACCTGGATTTTCGAGCAGGGGGATCTCGAAGGCCGGGGACATTTCGAGCGCGGTTTCCGCCACAAGCGGCCCGACGCGAAGAAAGAGCGGGGAACCGCATGAAGGCTGTCTACTACGAGCGCAAGGGGCCCGCGCCGAAAGTCCTCGTGGCCGGTGACCTGCCCGACCCGCAACCGGGACCCGGCGAAGTGCGCGTGAAGATCCATTTCTCCGGAATCAATCCGACCGACACGAAATTGCGCGGCGGATGGGACGGCAGCATGGAAATGCCGTTTCCACGCGTGATTCCGCATCAGGACGGAGCCGGCGTGGTCGACAAGATCGGTGCGGGCGTGTCGGAGGCGAGAGTAGGCGAGCGCGTCTGGATTTACGAGGCGCAGCGCGGCCGCGCTTTCGGCAGTGCCGCCGAATACCTCGCGATCGCCGCGGAGAACGCGGTGAAGCTGCCGGACAGCGCGAGCTTCGAGACGGGAGCCTGCCTCGGCATCGCGGGTATGACCGCGCACCGCTGCCTCTTCCAGGACGGCGGCATCCAGGGACAAACGGTGCTCGTCGCAGGCGGCGGAGGCGCGGTCGGCCACGCCGCGATCCAGCTCGCGAAATGGGGCGGAGCGCGGGCGGTCACGACCGTGAGCCGGCCCGAACAGGAAAAAGTCGCACGCGAAGCGGGCGCCGATCTGGTCGTCAACCGCAAGAACGGGAATCCCGCGGAACGAATCAGGGAATTCATGCGAGGGCAGGGTCTGGACCGCGTGGTGGAAGTCGCCTTTGAGGCGAACCTCGAGCTCAACCGCGCGGTGCTCAAAGCCAACGGCGTGATCTCCACCTACTCCTCGGGTCCGCCGGACAGCGCGCCGCGCATTCCGTTTACCGCGGTCATGAGGCAGGGCATCACCGTGCATTTCATCCTCGTCTATGTGATGCCCCGCGAGGCGCACTGGGCGGCGGCGCGCGACCTGAACGCGGCGCTCGAGGCGGGGCGCTACCGTCCCCACGTCGCGCGCGTGTTCGCGCTGAAGGAGACCGCCGCGGCCCACGAGCTCCAGGAAAGCTGCGGCGCAGTCGGCAAGATTCTCATCGGAGTCTGAGGTGTCGAACAAAAAGCAGCGCACGCTCGCCAAGAAGCCGCCCACCGAGGCGCCCGCTCCGCGGCCTTACACCGCGAAGCTGCGCGCTGCCGCCGACGGGGTGAAGTCCTGTATGAACAAACTGCGCGGCCACATCTTGGGAGCGGTCGACGCCGTCGGGGCCTGGCTGCATCGCGGCACCGTTCAGATCGGCAGGCTCAGCCCCCGCGCGGCGGCGAAACTCCAAACCCTGGGAAACTGGATCGGTCGAAGCGAAGGCCGCAAGCTCGGCGCGGCGGCGCTCGCCGCGGCTCTTCTTCTCGGAATCGTATCCACGGCGGCGTTTTCGGAAAATATCGGGCGCTATTGCCGCGTGGTCTTCACCTTCGACGGCAAGGTTCCGCTTCCAGGCGAAACGCGGCGCGCGGTCGGTGAAAAGACAAAGCAGCTCGCAGGAGCGCTGGAATCGCGCCTGGACAGGAAGGGAAAGCTCGTAGGCGACGCGTGGACTTCAGCCCAGATCCTGCTTGCGCTTCTGACGAACGATGCGGACTACGCGAAACGCATCACGCCCTCGATCGAACGCTATTTCCGTTCCGTCGCGGGCCCCGAGTGCGCCTGCTGGCGCCAGCTGCCGACGGGACGATTTCCCGACCACATTGGCGTGACCTCCTGGGTGCTGTGGGCCCTCGCTGCGCACGGCGATCGGGCACAGAAGGCGGAGCTCGAATTTCTCCTTTCCGTCCAGCACTCCGAAGGCTGGTGGCCTCTGTTTGCCGGCGCACAGCAGGAACGGTTCGCCTCGAGCTATGCGACAGCGGTGGCGATCCTCGCCCTGCACGAGCAGTCGGCTCTGGAACCCGATCCCAGGCGGAAGGAGCGCCTCGCGGCGGCGGTGCAGCGCGGTGCGAGCTGGCTGAAGCGCAGCGTAGTCCCCGGCCGTGCGCGCTGGCTGGACTACCCGGCGTGGCCCGGGGCCGAAGGGGAATTCTTCGGCGTCTCGGGGTTCGCGCTTTTCACGCTGCATCGGGTCGGGGCTGCGGACCTGTCGGGGCTCGACCGCGACTGGATGCGCGAGCTTCCGGACGAGATACCCGCCGCGCGGGGCAGGGAAGTCTCGAAAAAATCCGTGCAGGTTGGCAAGCGGGCTTACCCCGACGATACCCACTTCTATGGACTGCCATGGGGGATTGCCGCCACGGCGCTCGCCTACCCGAACGCCTCGATCTCCGGAAAAGTCGACGCCCTGAAATGGCTCGAGCGGGCACTCGCGCCCGGCGCCCCGCTCTACGCGCTGAGCGGAAAGGAAAAGCGCGCGGAGATCGCCGCCGAAACACTGCTCGCCTTGCGAAGCGGGCTAGCGCGTGAGTGAGCAGCGGGTTGCGCATGAGTGAATCAAAGAATCGCCGCGATTCAGAACGCGCATTGCGGCTCGACGTGGCGCTCGCCAACCGCATCATCGAGCGCTTCGGTCTCTCGAACGCTTTCGGCCATGCGAGCGCGCGCGTTCCGGGCACCGACAGGTTCTACCTGCCCACGCGCCGCAGTCCCGGCCTTGCGAGCGCCGGCACCCTGCTCGTCGTGGACACCGAAGGCAAGATCCTCTCGGGCAAGGGAACACCCAACAGCGAACTGTGGATCCACGCGCGCATTTACGCGGCGCGCCCCGACGTGGGCGGAGTGGTGCACGCGCATCCGCCCGCCTGCGTCTGCCTCACGCAGATCGGGCAGCCCCACCGCGTGGTGCACAACCAGGGCGGTGCGTTTTTCTCGGGCGTCCCGGAATTCGAGCGCATCGGCCTCATCCGTTCGCGCGAGCTCGGCGATCTGCTCGCCCGCAAGCTCGGCGCCGGGATCGCCGTGATGATGCGCGGCCACGGCATCACCACCGCGCTGCCCGACGTGCGCTCGGCCACCGTCGCCGCGTGCATGCTGGAGGAGAGCGCGAGCCTGCAGCTGCAGATGCTCGCTTCCGCGGGCGGGGATTCCGCGCGAATCCGCGCCTATACGCGCGAAGAGGCCGAGAGCGTGAGCGACCAGATCAGCACTAGGGTGGTGGAGCGGGCCTGGGAATACTATGCTGCGGCCGCTGGGCGAAAACCGCTCGGTGGCTGAAGACACGAGCCGGCCTCCGCCGAAACCGACGCATCATTCACCCGCGAGCCGTTGCCACGGCATCGTTGGCATTGGACTTTGGTCCAATAACCTTCCCGGCCTGCCGCCGCTATACTTCGCGCACGGGAATCCGGATGTTCCGGGACCTCGCTCGAACACAATCCAGGAGACATGAAAATGAAGAGAACGCTCATTGCATACGGGCCGCCGGGTTGCGCGTCCTTGGTGCCGACCTCGCGCAGGTACAGATCCGTGTCGGATATGCGCACGCGCTGGACGTCGAGGATCAGGTCGTTAAGGTCGTACATAGACTGACCGTTGATCGGCGTGATCTGGCAGAGCGGCCGGCCGAGCGTGTCGAACGCGTTGCCGGTGTTTACGTTGGGGGTGTC
>DATDGA010000447.1:0-1591 GCA_036522335.1 Burkholderiales bacterium | reverse complement strand
GTGGGCCGAACCGGCTTCTGCGTCCATCCCCGCAAAGTCGTTCGCCGGATTCCCAAGGTCGGCGGCACCAAAGATGTCGACCTCGACAAGCTGCGTGCGCTACGGCCCACCCACGTCATCCTCAATATCGACGAGAATCGAAAAGAGGACGCGCTTGCGCTTGCTGAATTCGTTCCCGAGTTGATCGTCACGCATCCGCTCGCGCCGCTCGATAACCTCGCGCTCTACCGGCTGATCGGCGGAATATTCGGCCGCGATGGAAAGGCCGAACAGCTGTGCCGAAAATTCGAGGAGGCGCACGCCGCGCTGCAGTCGGCGGCCCGCGCGTTCCCGCTTGAGCGCGCGCTCTACCTGATCTGGAAAAAACCCTGGATGACGGTGTCGCGCGACACTTACGTCTCGCGCATGCTCGCCCTTGTCAATTGGGAAACCGTCCCGGCGGCCTGCACCGGTCGCTACCCGCAAATCGAGCTCGTTAGTGGGTTGCTCGACGGAACCGACGTCGTGCTGCTCTCAAGCGAGCCATATCTATTCAGTGAGGGGCAGGTCGCGGAGCTGCGCGCCGGGCCCTTGCTCGCGAAGAAAAAGATCGCCCTCATCGACGGAGAAATGACCGCGTGGTACGGCAGCCGCGCAATCGAGGGCTTGGCGTATCTTCGGCGATTCCGAGAGAACCTCGATCGCTCTGTCCAGTAGTTCAGCGGGGAAACACGCTTCACTCAAGGGCGGACGCTCACAAAAGACCCCGGAGCGTCTTCGAGGGCTTGGAGGGCGCCGCTGCCCGGCGCCCGAGCCGCCACCCGGTCGGTCCCGTTCATGCCGGCGATCCAGGCCTGCCAGTCGATCCACCAGGAACCTTCGTTCCAGGTCGCCCCCGCCTGCCATTCCTCGGCGGATTCGGGCAGCTGCGAACCCGTCCAGTACCCGTATTTGTTCGCTGACGGCGGATTTACGATGCCGGCAATGTGCCCCGAGCCCCCGAGCACGAACCTGCCGGGCCCGGACAGAATGCGCGCGCCTTTGTACGTGGATTTCCACGGTGCGATGTGGTCTTCGACGGTGGAGACGAAATAGACCGGTATCGCTATCTTCCTGAGATCGATCGGCACGCCGCCCAGCGTGATGCCGCCGGGTTCCCTTAGCCGGTTGGCGAGATACATGTTCCGCAGATAGAAGCTGTGCATTTTCGCCGGCATGCGCGTGGAATCGGAGTTCCAGTAAAGAAGGTCGAAGGGGAACGGATCCTTGCCGAGCAGGTAGTTGTTGACGACGAAAGACCAGACGAGGTCGTTCGCGCGTAGCATGTTGAAGGTGGCCGCCATCTCGGAGCCCTCGAGGTAGCCGCGTTCGTTCATGCGGCGCTCGAGGCTTTCGACCTGCGGCTCGTCGATGAATAC
This sequence comes from Burkholderiales bacterium, assembly GCA_036522335.1. GTDB lineage: Bacteria > Pseudomonadota > Gammaproteobacteria > Burkholderiales > SG8-39 > VBDM01. The sequence goes on along the minus strand of DATDGA010000447.1, from coordinate 194 downwards.
CCCGAGCTCGCCCGGAATGGAGAAATCGAGCAATGAAACGAAGAACGTCGCCGTCGCCACGCGTTCGTCGCCTTTCTCCGCCATCCACGCAAGCGTCGCGCCGAGAAGCGTCCCTCCGAGGCAGTAGCCGATGACGTTGATTTTGTTTTCGCCTGTCGCTTTGCCGATTGTATCGAGGGCTGCAAGCGGCCCCT
>DATDGA010000446.1:0-5779 GCA_036522335.1 Burkholderiales bacterium | reverse complement strand
TTATAAAGAACGCCCCGTGGAGGATTGGGTTTATGAGATTGGTTATAATCCGATGGCATGCACGCCGAAGACATCGAGCGCATCGTCCGCGCCGAGCATCTTCTTCAGGCCGTTCACGCCCCACAGGCACAGCAGGCCGACGCCGGTGCCGATCACAAACGCACCCGGGATGCCGACGTTGCCGGCAGCCGGTGTGATTGCAACCAGGCCGGCTACCGCACCGGAAGCTGCGCCCACCATGCTGGGCTTGCCCTTGAACAGCCACTCCCCGAACATCCAGGAAAGCACTGCGCAAGCCGTGGCGAGGTAGGTGTTCATGAACGCGAGCGCTGCCGAGCCGTTCGCTTCGAGCGCGGAGCCGGCATTGAAGCCGAACCAGCCCACCCACAGCAACGCGGCGCCGATCATAACCATCGGAACGTTGTGCGGCGGCATGGCTTCCTTGCCGAAGCCGACGCGCTTGCCGAGCAGGATCGCGCCCACCAGACCGGCGACGCCGGAGTTGATGTGCACCACCGTGCCGCCGGCGAAGTCGAGTGCACCCCACTGCCAGATCAGGCCCGCGGTAGCCGTTACTGCATCGGCGGTCTTGGCATCGATGTAGGCATCCGGACCCTGGAAGAACCAGACCATATGCGCGACCGGGCAGTAGCTGAACGTGAACCACAGCGTCAGGAAGATCAGCATCGCGGAGAATTTCATGCGCTCTGCGAGCGATCCCAGGATCAGGCAGCAGGTGATCGCCGCGAAGGTTGCCTGAAAGGCTACGAACACCAGTTCCGGAAGCGGGGTGGCCTTGCTGAACGTTCCCGCCATCGAGAAATTACCCGTGGCCGGATCGAAGGTGCCTTTCAGGAACAGTCGACTGAAGTAACCGAAATAAGGGTTACCCTCGGTGAACGCCATGCTGTAACCGTAAATGCTCCACAACACGGTGATCAGCGCAAAGCCGCAGAACACCTGCATGCACACCGACAGCATGTTCTTCGAGCGCACGAGGCCCCCATAGAACAGCGCCAGTGCCGGAACGGTCATCATCAGGACCAGAGCGGTCGAGGTGAGCATCCAGGCCACGTCGCCCTTGTTGGGCGTCGGTGCGGGCGCTGGCGTCGCTGTGGCGCTTGGCGCGGCAGCAGCAGGTGCCGCCGCGGGTGCAGGCGCTGCAGCAGCCGGAGCCGCAGGCTTGTCCTGGGCCATGACCGGCGCGCACCAGCCCACGGCGCCGAGCAAGGCAAGAATTGCAAAAAGCTTTTTCATCTCGGTTCTCCCTAGAGCGCCTCCGCCCCGGTCTCGCCGGTGCGGATGCGGATGACTTGCTTCAGATCGAAGACGAAAATCTTTCCGTCGCCGATCTTTCCCGTGTTGGCCGATTTTTCGATGGCTTCGATCGCCTGATCGAGCAATTCGTCCTTGATCGCGGCCTCGACCTTTACTTTCGGCAGGAAATCGACCACGTACTCCGCGCCGCGGTACAGCTCGGTGTGGCCTTTCTGCCGGCCGAACCCCTTGACTTCGGTGACGGTGATGCCCTGCACGCCGATGGCGGACAGAGCTTCCCGCACCTCGTCAAGCTTGAACGGCTTGATGATTGCGGTGACTAGTTTCATGAATGTGCTCCCTCTCTATAGGTAATGGGCTCGAAGCGCTAGAACTTGTAAATGCCCTGCAGCGCGATCGTCGTCATGGTCTTGCTGGTCGCGGGGGTCGGGGTGGTGAAATCGACAAAAACGGGATTCGACCCCTTGTCGCTGCGCCCTTCTGCACGGAGCTCGAAGCTGTCGGTCGGCAGGTAGGAACCCGTGAAAGTCACTTCGGCGTACTTCGTGGCGGATGTCGTTGCCGTAGGCCCTTTGCCGAAGCGCGCTCCATCCTTGTCATTGAATAATTCGCCACGCAGCGCACCGCGGAATTTCGGGCTGAACATATAGGTCACGTATCCCGCCGTGCCGCTGTACTTCGCACTGATAGAGCTGCCGTTGACCAGAGAGACGAAGTGGTCCTGCGAAACGCTCAGGAACTCCACACCCAAAGTCAGAGGATCGATGACGGTGTAAGTCACGACGGCGTCAAGACTGGTGCGGTTGCCATCCGCCTGAGCCAGGGCAGCCCCACTGGGTGCCGTGTTTTCCTTACCCGAGTATGCCGAGACGACGATGTTCAGCGGTTTGATGGGGTTGAGCGTCACGCCCAGCTCCACGGTCTTGCCCTTGTTCGCGTCGGTGAGTTGATCCCAGCCGTTGTTGAGGCCCGCTATGAGGCTGACGGTGTCGCTCACCGCCCATGTTCCCCGCACGCCGGTGTGGGTGAACGGTATCGCGCCGAAAAGGATGGAGCGGGAGATATTGGTGTTTCCGGTGCTCGCGATCACCTCGGTGCCCTGAAGCGTGACGAACTTGCCTGCGATCAGGGTCATTGGCCCGTCTGCGTACTGCGCAAAGGCCTGGGTGATGTCGAACATGGGTGTTCCCGGGCCGGTCGCTTCGGGGAACGAGTGGATGTACTCCGCGTCCCTGCCTACGGTGATGTTGACCAGGCCCCCGAAACCCTCTTTCGGTTGCTTGGCGACCGTCAGACCGAATTGATTCAGTGCGAAGGAATTGTTCTGCTGATCGAATACCCGAGTCGAGAACCCTCCTGTCCCGGCAGTCCCAGTCCCGGGCTGGACGTTCTTGCTTGCGTAGGTGTACCCGGCATCGATATAACCGCTCACGGAGATCCCCGAGGCTTCGAGGATCTTGTCCAGAGTCGGCACCGGCGGGGCGGCCGGAGGCTTGGCTTGCGCGAGCACCGTGGCCGGGGCTGCGAACAAGGCGGAGATGGCAGAAGCGAGAAGAAGCTTTTTCATTGCTGGACCTTTCGTTGAGTGAAAAAGACGAGAGGTCTTCAGCATGGCCCGTGCCAGATTTTTTTTTGCTTTCCATCAATGGGTTGTGCCGTGAAAGGCGAGAGTCGCTGAGATCGCCGGCACCAAGATGATGCGCAATAAATTCGTGACGCACCGATCGTGTGCGTCGGCCGGAACCCAGGGCGAGACGTTAGATTCACCGTGCTAGACTCGATCGACGACACGATGTCCCAGAACCGGATACTCGAAGATTTAAGCGCGAAGATCAGCGAATTCCTCGCCGCGAGCCCCGCAAAGGACGTGGAAAGGAATCTGCGGGCGCTGCTTTCGGCTGCTTTCGCCAGGCTCGACCTGGCGACGCGCGAAGAGTTCGAGATCCAGGCGAAGGTCCTCGCCAGAGCCCGGGAAAAACTGTCCGAGCTGGAGACCCGCGTCGCCGAACTCGAGGCAAAGCTCGAGCGGAAATAGTCCGCGATGTCGGTCGCGGTACTTCACAGCAGGGCGCTCTCGGGATTCGACGCCCCGGAAGTCACGGTGGAGGTGCATCTGGCGAACGGTCTGCCCTCGTTCACCATCGTCGGTCTGCCGCACACCGAAGTAAAGGAAAGTCGGGACAGAGTGCGCGCCGCACTCGTCAATTCCAGATTCGAATTCCCCGCGCGCCGCATCACCGTCAATCTCGCTCCGGCCGAGCTCCCCAAGGAGAGCGGTCGGTACGATCTGCCGATCGCTCTCGGGATTCTTGCGGCCTCGCGTCAGCTGGAGGCCGACGGCTTCTCGGACTACGAGTTCGCGGGGGAGCTTTCTCTCACCGGCGAGCTGCGTCCGGTGCGCGGTGCGCTGGCAATGACCTGGCGCGCTGCGCGAGACGGCCGCGCATTTGTCCTGCCGCTCGCGAGCGCGGATGAAGCCGCGCTGGTCGGCGGAGCCCGCATTTACCAGGCGGGGTCGCTTCTCGATGTTTGTGCCCACCTCGCCGGGCGCGAGTCGCTGTCGCGGCCGGCGGTACAACCGGTCGTTGTCCGTGCCGACTATCCGGACCTCGCGGAGGTGAAAGGCCAGGCGCAGGCGAAGCGCGCGCTCGAAGTCGCCGCCGCAGGGGGACATAGCGTGCTCATGGTCGGGCCCCCCGGGACCGGGAAATCCATGCTGGCGGTGCGCTTTCCCGGTTTGCTGCCGCAGATGAGCGGCGAGGAAGCGATCGAGTCGGCAGCGCTCGCTTCGCTCGGCTCACAGGGCTTTCGCCCTGAAAACTGGAAGCAGCGTCCGTTTCGGGCGCCGCATCACTCGGCATCCCGCGTTGCGCTGGTCGGCGGGGGCAGCGACCCGCATCCCGGAGAAATATCGCTGGCGCACAATGGCGTGCTGTTTCTGGACGAGCTGCCGGAGTTCGATCGCCAAGTACTCGAAGCCCTGCGCGAACCGCTCGAGTCCGGCCGCGTCGCCATTTCGCGCGCCGCCCGTCAGGCCGAGTATCCAGCGCGCTTTCAGTTGATCGGCGCCATGAATCCCTGTCCTTGCGGATACTTGGGGCATTTCAGCGGCAAGTGTCGCTGCACGCCCGATCGGATTGCGCGCTATCGGAGCAAGCTCTCGGGACCGTTGCTCGATCGCATCGACGTGCAGATCGAGGTGCCCGCGTTGCGCGAGGACGAGCTCGTGCACGGGAGCCAGGGGGAAAACTCTGCGCAGGTCCGCACGCGGGTCGAGCGTGCCTGCGTCAGGCAACTGGAGCGCCAGGGCAAGAACAACACCCGGCTGGGTCCTCGCGAAGTCCAACGCTTTTGCGCGGTCGAAGACGCCGCGAACAACCTGCTGAAGCGAGCGATCGCCAAACTGCATCTCTCCGCGCGCGCCTACCACCGGGTGCTCAAGCTCGCCCGCACCATCGCGGATCTTGCCGGCGAGACGGCGATCGGCGTAGCGCACGTGGCCGAGGCAATCCAATACCGGCGGCTCGACAGCACCGGCTAGATTCTCAGCGCATGCTGCCTTTCGCGGAGGACTGATTAGCCGCGGAATTCCGACAGCTTCATCGGCCCGTCGAAGACGCTCTGCGCGAAACGCAGGAAGCGCTCGGCGTGCGCCGAATCCCAACCGCCGTATTTTGCATTGGAGCGGAACTTGCCCTGGATCTCTTCGCGCTTGAGGGGCTCGTGAACGCCGCCGCGGATGTGCGGCTGGCGCTCCTCGAAGACCCGTCCGTCCCTCAAAGTCATTTTCACGTGCCCGGTGTAGGCCTTGGGATACGGATTATTCGGATCGACGACATAGCGCACCTTGGCGGCGAGCGCGAGGATGCGCGGGTCGCGCACGGTCTTCTCGGTGAACGCTTCGAAGCCGGCGCCGCCGGTGACGAAGGCGACCGCGATGTTGAACGGCGTGCTGAACTTGGCGGCGTAGTCGTTCGCGGGGCGATGCTTGGAAGCGAGCGGCTCCCACAGGCGATGCACATAGCCTTCCGCGGTTTCGCACAGCACTTCGGCGACGTCTTCCGCGGTGAAGCCCTTTCTTGCGAGCCGCAGGGCGCAATCGATGTAGGGCTGGTTCATTGTGCCCGTCGCGTAAGGCTTGAAGGTGATCCCGCTCATGAGCCACACGCTGCCGAAGTCGCGGGTGAGCGTTTCGAAATCACCTTCCTTCGTATGGGCGAATCCGACGAAAAACCCGTGCGTGCCTTCGAGCACCGTGCGCGGCCCGAGGAAGCCCTCGCGTCCGATGCGCGCTGCGTGAAGACCGACTCGCGCTGCCCAGCCCGCGTGCAGGCGCTTGGTCCAGGCGCCCTCGGCGAGATATTCGATGATTCCGCCGGCCATGCTGCCGGCGATTCCGAGCGCGTCGACCGTCTGCTTTCTGTCCGAGCCCAGCGTGGCCGACACGGCCAATGTCGCCGCCAGCGCGCCCAGCACGCTCGTCGGATGAAAGCCCGCCTTG
>DATDGA010000445.1:0-4276 GCA_036522335.1 Burkholderiales bacterium | reverse complement strand
TCCATCGCTTCCTTCGGCGTCTTCGCTCCCGACACCGCCTCCGCCACCATGTTCACCATGATGAAGTCGGCCATCGTCGCGGCCGACGCGTAGCCCATCGGGCCCGAGTAGCCGTTGGGCAGCATGATCTTCATCGAGTTGCTGTAGGGGAGATTCTTGGGATCCGACTTCCACAGGGGGCTCTGTTCATAGGCCCTGAGGGGATGCGACACGTAGCCGATGGATGCAGCCTGCCACGGTTCGTATTGCTCCTTCTCCATCATGAACGCGAGATAGGCCTTCGCGGCGTTGGGGACCTTCGAATACTTGAACAGCATCATGGGGAAGAAGAGATTCAGCTCCGTGGTCCTGCCGATCGGACCGACGGGGAAGTTGGCGTGGCCGATATCGTCCACCATCGCCTTCATCTTCGGATCCTGCGAGTTCTTCGCCGCGTAGTAGATCGAAATGCCGTTCGCGGTCATGCCGATCTGACCGTCGAGAAACGCCTTGTTGTTGTTGGGGTCGAGCCACGAGAGCGTTCCCGGGATGAAGGTCTCGTAGAGCTGCTTGCCGTAGTTGAGCGCGGCCTCGGTCTCGGGGCTCGCGATGACGACGTTGCCCTTCGCGTCGACCATCTTGCCGCCGTGCGACCACACCAGCCAGTGGGTCCAGACGTTGCCGTCGCCCGTGGCGTTGCCGAGTGCGAAGCCGGGCGGCAGGCCCTTCGCCTTGTACGCCTGCGCGAGCTTGAGGAAGCCCGCGGTGTCCTTCGGGAACTCGCTGAAGCCCGCTTCCTTCATCGCGCCGATGCGATGGACGATGGCGTTGCCGGCACAGCCCATCGGCACCGCGATCCACTTGCCCTTCTCGGTGCAGTAGTCCTTGCAGACGTCGTACCAGCCGCCGTACTTGCCGCCGAGATAGTTCGCGACGTCGCTTACGTCCGCCAGCTTGTCCGGATACTGGTGCGCGTCCTCGAAGGTCGAGATGATGATGTCGGGCCCGCTGCCGACGTTCGCCGCCACCGCCGCCTTGGGCCGCACGTCCTCCCAGCCCTCGTTGTCGACGCGCACTTCGACGCCGGTCTTCTCGGTGAACTTCTTGGTGTTCGCCATCCACAGGTCTTCGTCGCCTTGCACGAAGCGCTTCCAGCGCAGCACGCGCAGCTTCGCGCCCTTCTCGGGCTTCCAGGGCGCAGTCTTGCCCTGCGCTTCGGCGAGCAGCGGCATGCCGCCCGCCGCGCCGGCGGCTATGCCGGCGGAAATCTTCAGAAAATCCCGACGCTTGATGTTGCTCATGGACCCTCCTTTTTGGGTGGTAACGTTTTGAGTGATGACGTTTATGCGAGTCTGTTGCCGCTCGCTGGATCGAAAAGAAAAGTGTGCTGGGGTTTCAATCGAACCGCCGTACCCGGGCGAAAAGTGTGGCGCTCGCGCACCACGGCCGTGACGTCGATGCCCGCGAGCTTGCAGAAGATCTGCGTGTCGGCGCCGGTGGGCTCGACCACGACCACCTCCGCGGGCACGCCGTCGTCGGCCACCGCGAAATGCTCGGGCCGCACGCCGACCACGACCTCGCGGCCCTCGGCGATCTCCGCGCGCAACGGCATCGGCAGGTGCACGCCGCCGCCGACCGCGACCGCGAGCCCGGCGCCGTTCCGCGCCATGCGGCCGCCGAGGAAATTCATCGCCGGCGAGCCGATGAAGCCCGCGACGAACTGGTTTGCCGGATTGTCGTAGAGATCGAGCGGGGAGCCGGTCTGCTCGACCCGGCCTCGGTTCATCACCACGATCTTGTCGGCCATGGTCATGGCCTCGATCTGGTCGTGGGTGACGTAGACCGAGGTGGTCTTGAGGCGCTGGTGCAGCGCCTTGATCTCGGTGCGCATCGCGACCCTGAGCTTCGCGTCGAGGTTGGAGAGCGGCTCGTCGAACAGGAACACCTGGGGATTCCTGACGATCGCGCGGCCCATCGCCACGCGCTGGCGCTGGCCGCCGGAGAGCTGGCGCGGGTAGCGCCCGAGGTACTCCGAGAGCCCGAGGATCAGGGCCGCCTCGTCCACGCGCGCCCGCGTGTGCTCGCGCGACTCGCCGGCGAGCTTCAAGCTGAACGCCATGTTGTCGTACACGGTCATGTGGGGGTAGAGCGCGTAGTTCTGGAAAACCATGGCGATGTCGCGCTCTTTCGGCGCCACATCGTTGACGATACGCCCGCCGATGGAGATGGTGCCGCCGGTGATCTCCTCCAGCCCCGCGATCATCCGCAGCAGCGTCGACTTGCCGCAACCCGAGGGGCCGACCAGCACGCAGAACTCGTCGTTCTCGACGACCACGTCCACCCCGTGCAGGACCTCGGTCGAGCCGAAGCTCTTGCGTACTCCGGAGAGGGTCACCGATGCCATGCTAGCGCTCCGTCTGCTCAGGACATCGTTCTTCGTTCGGGGGAGAATTTACGGAAGGGCGAGGGCAGGTTAGCCGCGCCCACTGCGGCGGTCAAGTGGATTTGCGCGGGCGGCTTAAGTTGTATCATGCTCGCCAGGGGAGGCGCCTCAAAAAGAATGAAGAAGATCCTGATTACCGGAGCGGCCGGCGACATCGGCGGCCATTTGCGTCGCGAGCTTGCGGGGCGCTACGAGCTTCGGCTCTCCGACATCCGGCCGGTCAAAGACCTGGCCGCCGGCGAGGAATTCATCCGGGGCGATTGCGCGAGTCTGCGCGACGTGCTGCGTGTGACGAAGGACGTCGCCGCGATCGTGCACCTCGGCGGCTTCTCGGTGGAAGGGCCGTGGGCGGTGATACTGCGGGCGAATATCGTCGGCACCTACAATCTGTTCGAGGCCGCGCGGCGCAACGGCGTGCGCCGCATCGTGTTCGCGACCAGCAACCACGCCGTGGGCTTCTACGAACGCGACGACACCATAGACCACCGCGTCTATCCGAAGCCGGACAGCCGCTATGGCGTGTCCAAGGTATTCGGCGAGGCGCTCGGCAGCCTCTACTCGGACAAGTACGGCATGGAGGTGGTGTGCATGCGCATCGGCAACGTCAATCCGCGGCCGATGGACAAGAGGCGGCTTTCGATCTGGCTTTCGCCGCGCGACCTCGGGCAGCTCGTTTCGATCGCGATCGACCGGCCCGGCATCCGTTTCGAGATCGTGTACGGCGTCTCCGGCAACAAGCGCAGCTGGTACGACAATGCCAACGCGGAGCGGCTCGGCTACCGGCCGCAGGACGACAGCGAGGCCTGGGCCGCGGAAGTGCTGAAGAACGAAGCGCCGGGCGCCGATCCGCGGACGGAACGATTTCAAGGAGGCACTTTCGTGATTGCCGAAGACGGCGGCGACCCGACGCGGGCTCCCGTGAGAGCGCAGCGCGCGAAAAAGCGCGGGCGCCCCGCAGGGAAGAAGGCTTCGAGGAAGAAGAAATGAGCGAATCCCGCCCGCGCCTGTCGGCACCCGCGAATTCGTGCGACACGCACATGCATATCTACGATGCACGCTTCCCGCAGGCGCCGGACGGCCCGAAACCGCCCGGCGAATTCACCGTGGAAGGGTATCGAAAGCTTCAGGCGCGCATCGGCGTTTCGCGCGTGATCGTGGTGCAGGCGAACGCCTATCAGGACGACAACCGCTGCACGCTCGACGCGATCGCGCAGCTCGGGGCGGGTGCAAGGGGCGTGGGCGTGGTGAAACCCGAGGCGAGCTCCGAGCACATCGCGGAGCTCACCCGCGGCGGCATCCGCGGGATTCGCTTCATGATGCTTCCCGGCGGCGCGCTCGCCTGGGACGTGATGGACGAGCTCGCGGCGCGCGTGCACGACTTCGGCTGGCACGCGGTGGTGCAGCTTGACGGCCGCACGCTTCCCGAGCGCGAGGCGCAGATCCGGCGGCTCCCGGGACGCTTCATCATCGACCACGTCGGCAAGTTCCTGGAGCCGGTGCGACCTTCGCATCCGGCGTTCAAGTCGCTGCTGAAGCTCGTCGACACCGGGCGCTGCTGGGTGAAGCTTTCCGCTCCGTACGAGGTGTCGAAGAACGGCCCCCCGAGATACCAGGACGTCGGCGCTCTCGCCAGGGCGCTCGCCAAGCACGCGCCCGAGCGCATGCTGTGGGCGAGCAACTGGCCGCATCCGAGCGCGCCCAAGGACGCCATGCCCGACGATGCGAACCTGCTCGACCTGCTGCTCGAATGGGCGCCCGACGAGGGCGCGCGCTGCAGGATCCTCGTCGACAATCCCGCAGATCTGTACGGCTTCTAGGAGAACGCGTGCCGGAACGTTTCATCGTCGATCGCGC
>DATDGA010000444.1:0-2386 GCA_036522335.1 Burkholderiales bacterium | reverse complement strand
GGTTCGACATGCTCGAGCTGCACATGGCGCACGGCTATCTGCTGTCGTCGTTCATCTCGCCGCTCACCAACCTGCGCACGGACGAATACGGCGGGCCGATCGAAAACCGGATTCGTTATCCGCTGGAGCTGTTCCGCGCGGTGCGCGCGGCCTGGCCCGAGGAGAAGCCGATGTCGATCCGGATCTCGGCCACCGACTGGGCCCCTGGCGGCCTTTCGGAGGAGGACCTGCTCGCGCTCGCGCGGGCCTTCAAGGAAGCGGGCGTCGACCTGATCGACGTCTCGACCGGCCAGGTGGTGCCGCAGCAGAAGCCGATCTACGGGCGCATGTACCAGACGCCGTTCGCCGACAAGATCCGCAACGAGATCGGGCTCGCGACCATGGCGGTGGGCAACATCACCACCGCCGACCAGGTGAACACCATCGTCGTCTCGGGCCGCGCCGACCTGGTCGCGCTGGCGCGCCCGCACCTGGCCGATCCGTATTTCACGCTGCACGCGGCGGCCTGGTACCAGCACACCGGCCAGTTCTGGCCCAGGCCGTACTGGCCGGGCCGCGACCAGGCGTACCGGCTCGCCATGAGCGACAGGGAAGAATGGACTGCGGGACGCCAGGCGACGAAACCGCCCAGCCATGAATTGAGGGACGGACCAGTCGAGGATGACCAGCGGGGCGTCGCGGCGAGCGGCGGCGGGCCCGGCAAGAAGGCTGCGTGAGTTCTTGCCGGGTGCCGTACCTCGGGAGACTTCTATCGACTTTCAGTCGTCGCGCGGCACCAGCGCGAAGGCGCGCAGCGCGGAGCCGGTGCCGCCGAGAATCCTCAAGGGCGGCACGACGACGACGAACTCGTAGGCCTTCGCGGCCGACAGCTCCTCGAGGTTCAAATTCTCGATGATGTAGACGCCGGAGTCGGCGATCACCCGCATGTGCACCGGAAAGACCTGGAAGGTCGGGTTGGTGACGATCGGCGGGCGCTGCTCGAAGGTGAGCGTGTCGTCGCCGACCACGCGCGCGCCGTTCTTGATCAGGAAGTTCGCGCCGTCGAGGCTCGGCCCGGGCGAGTTGGCTCCTTTGTAGAGGTCCGGATTGGATTTGAAGTACTGCCCCCAGCCGGTGCGGATGAATACCGTGTCGCCTTTCTTGAGTTTCACGTGCTGGTGCTTCGCCGCCTGCTCCAGATGCGCCGCGGTGATCTCGAAAGTCGCCGGCAGCGGGCTCGAGTCGCCCTGGATCGTCCGCGCGACATCGAGCAGGATGCCGCGGTTCACCAGCAGGTCGGCGGGAAACTTGTCGATCGAGAGGTTCGCGCCGACGCCGCTCGCGCCGATTCCATCCAGGTTGCTGGTCGCCGCCGCGGCGTCCACGCCTCCGAACAGCTTTCCGTCGCGGCCGATATGGCCGATCGCGTCGATGCTCGGCGCGCCGTGCTGGCCGCTGAAATGCTGCACCTCGGCGGTAAACGAGAGCTGGCCGCCGTCGCCGAAGGCGCCGCGCGTGTTGGCGTGCGTGGCGCTGAGGGCGAACGAATAAAACGGATTCACCGATGCGACGGGAGAGGTGATCTCCCAGTCTTGGGAAAGATCGATGAGGCGCGCCTTCTTGATGGCGTGCAACAGATCCTGCGCGTCCCCTGAATCATGGTCCGCAAGCGCCGGAGCGGACGAAATCAGGCAAGACGCGGCAAAGGCGCCCACGAGTATCGCGCGGGCGGAACTGCACGTGCGGAATGTTGGCTTGGACACGGGTTCTCCTCCTATGAGGTTTATGGGAAAAAAGGGACTGCTATTCGGGCTCGGTTCAGGAGTCTCTCCCCAACTGGCTGCGCCCGGCCGAGCCCTCGGCCGGGGCTCTTGCATGTCGGGTGGATGTAGAAGAATAGCGGACGGAGTATGTTTGTCAATCTCCCGCGGTGGACACGCCGAATCGATGCGATAATCAAACGAGTCCCTCCTTTCGATCCGCCCACCATGACTGCTCCGAAACGACTCTCAGGCGTCCTCGCACCGGTGGTGACGCCCTTCAAACGCGACCTGTCTCCCGATCGCGAACGCTACGTGCGTCACTGCAAGTGGCTGCTCGCGAACGGCTGCCGCGGGCTCGCGGTATTCGGCACGAACAGCGAAGCAAATTCGCTCTCCGTGGACGAGCGCATGATGCTGCTTGAGACGCTGATCCAGGAAGGCGTGCCCGCCGCAGCGCTCATGCCGGGCACCGGCTGTTCGGCCCTCACCCAACGATGAGCTCCGATTCGGGGGCGGCCTTGCGCACTGCCTTAATCCGGACACCATCGCCGTCGCCGCCGAGCTTGATCTTGAGCAACGGCCGGTGCGCGGCCTTGGCCGTCGCCGCCGCCATCGCCTCCGGCGACGCCAGCGAGATGGTGTAG
>DATDGA010000443.1:0-1957 GCA_036522335.1 Burkholderiales bacterium | reverse complement strand
GGTTTCTTCTTGGCAGCGGCCATGGCACCCTCCGTCAGTGTGCGGACAGGACCATCCTAATCGTCCGGGCCGAACATATCAACGTGAAGCCGGCGGCGCGAGCAAGCTCCCTATCTTTCGAAGATGAACAGCAGATAGGCGAAAAACACGACCAGGTGCACCGCGCCGAACAGCACGTTGGTGCGCGGCGCGGCGAAGGTAAGCATGCTGAGGGCGAGCGTGAGGAGGAGGAGCGTCGTGTCGGTCGCGCCCAGACCCAGTACGATCTCGTGCCCGGTCACGAAGCCGATCGCGAGCACCGCGGGAATCGTCAGGCCGATACTCGCGAGCACCGAACCGAGCAAGATGTTCACCGAGCGTTGCAGCTCGTTCCCCAGCGCCGCGCGCACCGCGGCCAGACACTCGGGCGACAGGATCAGCACCGAGACGAGGAAGCCGGCGAGCTCGGGCGGCGCGCGCAGCACCTGGATCGCGTGATTGATCGGCACCCCGATCTGCTTCGAGAGAACCACGAGCGGAATAATGTAGACGATCAGCATTGCCGAATGGAACGGGACCGACCGGACAGCATGGCCAGGAGAAGGGGGCGCATCGTTTCCCGCGGGCGCGCTGGGCGCGACGAAGTAGTCCGGGTGGCGCGAGGTCTGGATGCCGAGGAACACGCCGTAGAGCACCAGCGACATGACGATGAGGAAGGCCGCCTGCACCGGCGAGTAGACCGGCCCCGGCGTAGTCACGGTGAAATTCGGCTGCACCAGGCCAAGCACCGCGAGCGGCAGGATCACCGCGAGAAACGAGTTCGCGCCCTGAAGGTTGTAGGCCTGCTCGCGGTAACGCAGGCCGCCGAGGATGAGCGACAGCCCCAGCATGCCGTTCAGCACGATCATCACCACCGCCATCATCGCGTCGCGCGCGAGCGCCGAGTTGCCTTTTCCCGAGTACATGATCGCGGCGATCATCATCACCTCGATGCCGGTGATGGCGAGCGTGAGGATGAGCGTGCCGTAGGGCTCGCCGAGCTTCACCGCCAGCGCCTCGGCGTGCCGCACCACGGCGAAGGCGGAGAGGAACATCACGGCAAGGAGCCACAGCGAAACGAAGCCGAACCAGGCCGCCCCGGACAGATCGGCGAGCCAGCGCGACCCGAAGGCGAGAAACAGTCCGGTCGTGGCGAGGTTCGCCGCGAGCGCCCACTCTCGTTTCAGGTGTGCCGGGAATTTCATCGAGGCAGCCATTCTCTCAGGCTCTGCCCGCATCCGCAGAGACGGGATCTCCTTCGTCCACCAGGTGCGCGATCGAGTTCGCGTAATAGCGCAGGAGCGGCAACTCGCTCTCCCTGGCGACGTAAGCGCCTTCCTTCTCCTCGACCAGGTGCCGCATCAGCAGCATCCGCAGGCCCACGTCGAGCGCGTAGTCGAGATCGCGACGCGGCACGTAGACGTGCGCCGCGGAGCGGTCGAGCCGGTCGATGAGCCGCCCGACTTCGGCCTTCAGCTCGAGCGCCGTGAGGCTGCGCCCGGGATTGCGCACGAACACGGTCGCGATCAGGGGCACGGGCACCACCGGTACCACCCGGCCGACCGAGTGCATGAGGTGCTCGCCGAGGGCCGCGGTCGCGCGCCGGCGCTCCTCGCCCGCGAGCCGCTGGAAATCCAGGCCGCGCTCCCGGCAATAGGCGCGCATCGAGACCGGCGAGCCGAAATTCACGCAGGCATAGCCGAAGCGGTGCCACTCGCTCTTCAGCATCAATCTCAGGTTGCGGCCGGCGAACGCGAGCGTGTTCCACAGGGCTCTCGGGCGGCCCACGCGCGGCGCGTCCGGGTCGACCGAGCGCAGCAGGCTGCGGTCCTCGAGCACGCGGTCGTAGTTGATCCCGAGGGGCACGAACACAAGGTCGTGTTCGCCTTCCATCCGGAAGCCCCGCATCATGTAGTCGATCACCCCGAGCCGCGGGGGG
>DATDGA010000442.1:0-2187 GCA_036522335.1 Burkholderiales bacterium | reverse complement strand
CGAACGCAGTTGATGGCTGTGCGTCCGGACGTCACCTCGTCCTCTACGACGATCACGTGATCGCCCGCCACGAGCCGCCTGATGCAGAAGCTCGGAATGCATGGTCTGTGCGACATGGTGAAGTTCGCCATCCGGCACGGGCTCACTTCCCTCGAATGATCCTGTCCCGAGACTTTTGATTACAACCCTCGTTCCCGTGGAAATGACAATGAACGAACTACCCCGCGCGACCCGCCCCTCGATCCTGGTCGTCGAAGACCACCAATCCTTGAGGGTCAGCGTCGTGACCTGGCTCCAATACTGCTTTCCCGGAAGCCTCGTCCAAGGCGTGGAATCCGGCGAAGAAGCCCTCGAACATGCCCGTGCCTGCCCGGACGTCGTGCTCATGGACATCAACCTTCCGGGCATCGACGGAATCGAGGCAACCCGCCGAATCAAGGCCCAAGCGCCGAAAACGGCCGTCGTGATGCTCACCTCCCACGACACGCCCTACCATCGCCTCGCGGCCACGATGGCCGGCGCCGTGGGGTACGTCGTCAAACGCGACATGGAAACGCAGCTCGAGGCGACCGTCGAAGGTCTGCTTCGGTCGCGCACCCGCTCATGACGCAAGCCGCCCTGCCGACGATCAAGGTTCGACCCTGCTCGCTGCTGCGTCAGCTCGCACAGTTCCTGAAGAAAATCGCGTCTGCGCACGCTGTTTCGTCCAACCCGGTTACGACTGCCGCGGAAAACGAGCAGGGCGAATTGCTGCGCCGCTGTTCGCTCGAAGGCCTGTGGGACTGGGACCTTCGCCACGACAGGGTGCATTACTTTCCCCGTTTCCGCGAGCTGCTGGGCTACTCCGCGGAAGAGCCGCTCACCCGGTTCCAGATCGCGTTTCATCCGGAGGACGCCGAGCGCATGAGACAGGCGATGCGCCGCCTTTTCGAGAAACAGGTCCCGATTGACGAGGAGTTCCGGTTGCGATGCAAGAACGGCGGTTACCGGTGGTTCCGCGGACACGGCCACGCCGTGTGGGACCGCCGCGGCAAGCCCTTGCGCATCGCAGGTTCGATCACCGACGTAAGCGGTTACAAGGAAAACGAGCTGCGCCTGCTCTACCTGGCCGATCACGACGTGCTGACCGGGCTGCCCAACCGGCGCCTCTTCCTCAATCGCCTCCGCGAGGGCATCGTCCGCGCGCGGGACTCCGGCCGATCGCTCGCGGTTCTCTTCATCGACCTGGACCGGTTCAAGCAGATCAATGACGTCCTCGGGCACGAAGCGGGAAACCAGGTCCTCTGCGAGGCGGCCAAACGCATACGCGGCAGCGTGCGCGACGAGGACACCGTTTCGCGTCTCGGCGGCGACGAGTTCACCGTTCTCCTGGAAGGCGTCGAGGCGGAGTCGCGCGTCTCCGCGGTCGCGGACAGGATCCGCGCGGAGCTCAATCGTCCGTTTGCGTTCGCGGACCGCGAAGTCTACGTCTCGGCGAGCATCGGGATCGCAGTCTTTCCCCGCGACGGCGAGTCGGCCGAAGAGCTGCTGAAGCGCTCCGATGTGGCCATGTACCAGGCAAAGAAGCACGGCCGCGACAACCAGCAGTTCTACTCAGCCGAATCCGAGACCCGCATTTCCCGCGAGCTCGACATGGAGGCCCGGCTGCGCCGGGCGCTCGAGCACGCCGAGCTCGAGGTTCACTATCAGCCGCAAGTCGGCTTCGCCAACGGCGAAATCAACTCGGTGGAAGCCTTGCTCCGCTGGAACAATCCGGAGCTGGGCTGGGTTCCCCCGGCGCAGTTCATACCGCTCGCCGAAGAGACCGGACTCATTCAGCTGATCGGCACCTGGGTACTGGAGACCGCCTGCAAGCAGGCCAAGGCCTGGCAGGACGCCGGACTGCGGCCGATCAAAATGTGCATCAATATATCGGCGCGTCAGCTCGACGAGAGGCTGGTCGAGGCCGTCTCCCGCGTGCTCGCCGAAACGGCGCTTGCGCCTGCGTGCCTCGAACTGGAAATCACCGAGGGCGTCATGGTTCGCAAAGATCCCGGCACCGAGGCCGTGCTCCAGGCGCTGCGAGCTCTGGGAATCGGTTTCGCCATCGACGACTTCGGCACCGGCTACGCCACGTTCGATTACCTCAAGCGCTTTCCCGTCCGCACGCTGAAACTGGACGGATCGTTCGTTCGCGGCGTATGCGAC
>DATDGA010000441.1:0-3485 GCA_036522335.1 Burkholderiales bacterium | reverse complement strand
ATACCCAACTCGCGGCGTGGGTGAGCGACAGCGGGGAGCGCGAGGGCTCGTCGGCCCCGACATGACGTTCCCGACTCTACATGCCGTATCGTTTCCGAATGAATCGCATCACATTCAATTAACGTCAGACCTATAACAACTCATTTCATGGAAGGACCCCGATGGACATGACTGAACGCGGGCTTACGATACATTTCTGCGACGGCAGCAAGCTCAGCATCAGTTTTCCGGTGCAGACACCGAACGAAATGGCTGCCTTGCTGAAATTGGAGGAGGTCCTCAAGCAGCGCCAGATCATTGCGACGGTGGACGGCGCCGTCCTGGTCATTCCGTTCGACAACGTCAAATATATCCAGGCGTTTCCCGCGCCGTCCAAACTGCCTCGCTATGCCATCCTCGGTGCTTCCATTCGCGATTAGCATGCAGGTCGTTGCGCCTGCGAGCCTCCGCAGCGGGTTCGCCCGGAACGAGCGGCGGGACGATCAGCTTCGGATCGCGTACATGACCGCGACCACGACCGGCCCCCAGATGGTCAGCAGGATGTTGCCGATCGCGTAGGGCACGGTGTAGGCGAGCGCGCCGATATTGCTGCCGCTCGCCTGGCGCAGCGCGTTCAATCCCGGCGTGCAGGTCTCGGCGCCGGCGAGACCCCCCATGACCATCAAGGGATTCATCTTGAGCACGTACCGGGCAACCAGCAGCCCGACGACGAGCGGCACCATCGTCACGACGGCACCCGCAAAAAAGATGTTCCAGAAATAGCGCGCGCCGCTGTGACGATAGGCTTCGAGCGCGTGCGGACCGGCGTTCAAGCCGATGATCGCGATGAATACGATCAAACCGATATCGGAAAGCAGCCGCTGGGCGGGCTCCGGGATCGAGCCGAACGCGGGAAAACGGCTGCGCGCCCAGCCGGCCGCGAGGCCCACGACCAGAATGGAGCCCGCGGCGCCGAGCCCGAGCGGCACGTTATTCACGTCGAGCTTGAGCATGCCGAAGAGCACGCCGAGGCAGATCCCGCCGGCGACGAAACCGAGATCGGTCTTCGAGAGGTCGCGCTCGACGAAGCCGACGTGGCGCCCCGCGCGGTCCACGTCCAGCGGTGCGCCGACCACGCGCAGGACGTCGCCCCGCTCGACCACCGTCCACAGCTCCCGAGGGAGGAACTCGTCGCCCCGCTGCAGCGATTCGAGGTACACGCCGCGCGCCATGTCGCGATCGGCGGCGAGCTCGGCGAGCGTCTTGCCGTGCGCCGCGCGGCTCGTGACGACGATGGTGGCGCTCTTCAGCGCGACGGCCAGAAGCTCCGGATCCTCGATCTCGCTGCCCACGTTGCGCTCGAAATCCGCGAGGGCGCTGCGCCAGGCGGAAATGACGACGAGATCGCCCGCCTTCAGCCTGAGCGCCGGCTCCACCGCGAGCAGCGTATCGCCGCGCTTTACCCGCTGCACGGCGAGCCGTCCCTCCGCGTAGCGCTCCTCGAGCGCGGCCACGTCGGTTCCGGCGAAGATCGGATTGTCGATCCGGTAGGCGCGGAATCCGAAGCGGGCACCCAGCACCGCCGATCCGCCCTGGGTCCCGCCCGAGAATTGCCGCTCGAGAACCTCGGCCTCGCGCTTCAGGTCCGCGCGCAGGATGAGCGGGCCGAAGACCGTGAGAAAAAGGATCAATGCGATGTCGCCGAACCCGTAGCAGATGGCGTCCGCCAGCGGCGCCTTGCCCGACAGCTCGGCCTTGAGCTCTTCCGGGATCGGCAGCCCCGCAATCGCGTTCAATCCGGCACCGAGAGCCGAGGATTGGGTCATGCCGCCGGAAAGCACGCCGACCGCGGTCCCTTCGTCGAAACCGAAGAACACCGACACGCCGATGACCGTCGCCAGGCCCGTCACCGCCACCACGACCGCGAGCGCGACCTGCGGCAGCGCTTCCTTCCTCAGGCTGCCGAAGAATTGCGGGCCGATCGAGTATCCGATCGCGAACAGGAAGAGGTAGAAGAACGCCCAGCGCAACAGGTCAGGCAACTGCGGCTGCGCCAGGATACCGATGAGAATGCCGGCGATGAGCGTGCCGACGACCGAGCCCAGACCGAAGGACTTGTAGTGGAAACGCCCGACGATGTGCCCGAGCACGATACTCAGGAACAGCGCGAGCTCCGGATACTTGTGAAGCAGCGCGGCGGCGATCTGTTCCATCAAGGCGTCCCGGTGACGACCGGCGGCAAATGCTCGATGCGATCCGTCACCCCGCCGCAAAGCAAAAGGGCCCGCTCCCGCCGGGCCCTCTTTCGAACATTGTCCGCGCTAATTCGTCAGTCCGGACGGGCGCCGACCTGCCGTCACATGCGCCAGACGAGGTCGACCCTCCAGCTGTCTACCTCCGGCGTTCCCTTGGTCAGTTCGATCCACGCCTTGTTATAGCTCGCTTGCACGGAAAATGCCCGGCTCACCTCGAACCGCACCCCGGCCCCCCCCGTGTAGCTCACGGCCGTCTGCGACTTCGTCGGCGTATAGCTGTTGCAGACGTAGCCGTACCAAGGGTCGTACCAGCACCCGGTCTGGGGCAATCCATTCGGAATGCCGGTGTCCACCCAAGTGCTCCCGATCCCGGCCGACAGGAAGGGAGTGAGCCCCGACGACATGAAATAGTAGATCGCATTGAACCCTATCGTGGAACTGCTCAGTTGGCCGGAGCCTTGGCTGGTCGTTCCGTTGTTGTTCGTTGTGGTCGCGATGTAGTTCCGGTAACCCCAGTTGACCGTGCCGCCCAACTGGAGGTGATTGTTGACGTTGTACCCGAGCCCGAACCCAAACCCCAGAGTCGAGTTCAATTCGGCGCTCGATCCGCCCTGCCCGTTGAAGCTTGTGGATGGAGAGTAGCTGATGGGCAGGATGAACTCGAGGCTGCCCTCCCGCGGCGCTCCCTGCGCCTGCACCGGGGAAGGCAGCGCGAGCGCCCCTGCCAGCGCGCCGGCCGCGACGATTGAAAACAACCTGGAGATCGATTTCATGAATCCTCCGTGCTCGATGTAAGTAAGGGGTAACCCCATGTGCCAGGAGCGAGACTAATACGGGCGGGCCGCAAACTGTATTGGACCAAGGTCCAATGGGTCGCGCGGGCCGGATTCGCTACCGTAATGCTCCTGTTACAGGTGTGGACAAGTAAGTGGCCAAGAAGCAGCCTCTGATCGCTGTCGTGGATGACGATCCTTTCGTGCTCAAGGCCCTCGAGCGTCTGCTGCGTTCGGCCGGCTTTTCGGTGGAAGCCTTTGCATCGGGAGCGGAGTTCCTGCGCTCGGCGGACCACCACCAGCCCGACTGCGTCGTGCTGGATCTGCACATGCCGGAGATGAGCGGATTCGAGGTCCAGGCCCGGCTGACGCTCGCCCACGCCCGCGTCCCGGTCGTCGTCATCACCGGTCACGACACACCCGAGTCGCGGTCGCGCTCTCTTGCGGGTGGCGTGAAGTCCTACCTGACCAAACCCGT
>DATDGA010000440.1:0-10237 GCA_036522335.1 Burkholderiales bacterium | reverse complement strand
GGAGGCACCATGGCGAAGCAGAGAATCAGCTACGTTCCGCTCGAGAAGATGGATGCGGAGATGCGCAAGGAGATGGAGCGCTGCCGGCGCGAAGGAACGCCGCGCCCCGAGAGCTCGGCGATACGCGCGCACGTCAAAGCGTGCTTCTGGTTCTTCGCCAATTCCTGGCGCGACATTTTCAAGAACGGAGTGTGCGATCACGCCCTCAAGGAGTTGTGTCGTCTCTACGTTTCCCGGTCGGTGCAGTGCGAGTATTGCGGCAACCAGCGCTCGGTCCGCGCGGCCTCGAGCGGAGCCGTCATCGAGGATCATGTCAAGGATCTGCTCAATTTCGAAAAATCGACGAAGTACAGCGAGCGGCAGAAGGCGGCGCTCGCCTATGCCGAAGCCATCACCTGGCACCTGAATACGGACGACGCGTTCTGGGAGCGCATGCACCGGCATTTCAGCGAGCAGGAGCTGGTCGAGCTTGGGTGCATGATCGGGCTGACCATGGGACAGCAGAGCTGGCTGCGCCTCCTCAATATCGACCACCATCAGGTGCTCGCAGGCACCTCCGCTTCGATGGCGCCCGGTTTCGAAAGCGCCGAGCTCCTGGTCGAGACAAAAGCTTCGACCGAGTACTGGGCGAAATCCGGCAAAGGCCGCTCGGAAAAAACGGCGTAGTCCTCCGGGTGCTACGTTCTTCGTCCGGGGAGCGACGCCGACACGGGAGTGGGCTCCTGAGCTTCGCAGGGAAGACATGCTTGATCACCGGGGCGGCCGGCAATCTCGGCCGCGCGGTTGCGGGCGCATTCGCCACGGCCGGTGCTTCGATGATCCTGATGGATCGCGATGACAAGAGTTTGCGCTCCGCATACGGAGGCGAAGATGAACGCAAGCGGCTGGTGCACGCCGATCTGCTTGACGCCGCGTCCGTGGTCCGGGCGGTCGCAGCGAGCGCCCGTATCGACGTTCTCTGCAACATAGCCGGCGGCTTTCGCATGGGGCAGCCGGTACACGAGACTCCGGAAGAAACCTGGGCGCTCATGCTCGACCTCAATGCGAAGTCCGTAATAAACACCGCGCGGGCGATCGTTCCCCGGATGCTCGCGGCGGGTTACGGAAAGATCGTCAACATCGCCGCGCTGGCAGGTCTCGGCGGCAAAGCAAACATGGGCGCCTACACCGCTTCGAAAAGCGCGGTCATCCGCCTGACCGAGAGCATGTCGGCCGAGTTGCGCGACAGGGGAATCAACGTCAACTGCATCCTGCCCAGCGTCATCGATACGCCGCAGAACCGGGCCGACATGCCCGGCGCAGATCCGCGGCGCTGGGTGGCGCCGGAAGCGCTCGCCGACGTCGTTCTGTTTCTCGCTTCGGATGCCGCTCGCGCGATCCACGGAGCGGCCATCCCGGTGACCGGACTCGTCTGACAATGACCGACGTTTTCATCTGCGACGCTGTTCGCACACCGTTTGGACGCTACGGCGGCGCTCTCTCTTCGATCCGCACCGACGATCTCGCGACGCTCCCGATCAAGGCGCTCATGGAGCGCAATCCCTCGGTCGATTGGGCTGCCCTCGACGACGTTATCTACGGCTGCGTCAACCAGGCGGGGGAGGACAATCGCAACGTGGCGCGGATGGCCCTGTTGCTTGCCGGACTTCCGCAGACAGTGCCGGGTGCCACCGTGAACCGGTTGTGCGGTTCGAGCCTCGACGCCGTGGGAACAGCGGCGAGGGCGATCCGATGCGGCGAAGTGCATCTCATGATCGCCGGGGGCGTAGAGAGCATGTCGCGCGCGCCTTTCGTCATTCCCAAGGCAGACAGCGCGTTCTCGCGAACGGCGAAAATCGAGGACACCACCATCGGGTGGCGCTTCGTGAATCCGCTGATGAAAGCGAAATACGGTATCGACTCGATGCCTGAGACTGCCGAAAACGTCGCCGAAGAGTTCAAGGTGGGGCGAGCCGACCAGGACGCGTTCGCGCTGAGAAGCCAGCAGCGCTGGGCGGCGGCGCAGGCGAAAGGTTTTTTCCGCAGCGAGATCGTCCCGGTCTCCGTCCCGGGCAAGAAAGGCGCAGCGACGGTAGTCGACCGCGACGAACACCCGCGCCCAGACGTAACGCTCGAGGCACTCGCGAAGCTGAAGGGTGTGGTGAAGGCGGAAGGCACGGTGACAGCAGGTAATGCCTCGGGAGTAAACGACGGCGCCTGCGCGCTGATTCTTGCCTCGGAGGCCGCTGCGAAAAAGTGCGGGCTCAATCCAAAAGCGCGCGTCTTGGGCATGGCCACAGCGGGAGTTGCGCCTCGCATCATGGGCGTGGGCCCTGCTCCAGCGACCAGGAAGGTCCTCGAGAAAACCGGACTGAAGCTATCGCAGATGGAAGCAATCGAGCTGAACGAGGCGTTTGCCGCGCAGGCACTCGCCGTGACGCGTGACCTCGGACTTCCAGACGATGCTGCTCACGTCAATCCAAACGGCGGAGCGATCGCGATCGGACACCCGCTCGGTGCGTCTGGGGCGCGCTTGGTCACCACCGCGACGTACCAGCTGCAGTCCATCAAAGGCCGCTACGCCCTGTGCACCATGTGCATCGGCGTGGGGCAGGGCATCGCACTTGTCATCGAGCGCGTGTAGTGGAGCAGGCCGCGCTAGTCTTGCCGACGGCCGCTATTTGCAGTCAGCGTTTCCTTTATTCCAGACGAGGAAACCGAGGCGCGAGCCGAGGTCGGGGCTTTGAAACACCGCGCAGGTTTTGCCGACGGCTGTACTTGCGGTCGGTGTTTCTCTCACTCCAGACGGGCAAACAGCGGCGCCAGCCGAGGTCGGGGCCCTGAAACAGGCCGCGCAAGCTTTGCGCGTGGCCGGTCTTAATGAGCGACGCTCTTGATAATATATCCGCCCGATTTTTCGTCGCGCTCGAGTTGTAGCATGTGGCGCGATTCAGCTTCATCCAGCAGCTTGGAGAACGACGAAAAGCCGTAGTAGGACTCGCTGAAGCCTGGACTGCGCCGCTTCATCGCCTGTTTGACCATAGATCCCCAGATCTTTTCCTCGGCCCCCCGCTCGGCCATCAGGGCTTCAACGGTTTGCATCACAAGATCTAGCGCTTCTTCGGTCTTGTCCTCGCCGTCTTTCGGGGCACTTTCCCCGGCTGCGAGGGGTTTGCTCTGCAGTTTCTTCTTCGCCTTTTGGCGGGCCGGCTTCTCGCGCACAAGATCATCGTAGAAAATAAACTCGTCGCAGTTTGCCACCAGCAGATCGGAGCTGGAGTTCTTCACGCCTACTCCGATGACGGTCTTGTCGTTTTCGCGCAACTTCGATACGAGCGGCGAAAAATCGGAGTCCCCGCTGATAATGACGAAAGTGTCCACGTGAGACTTCGTGTAGCAAAGGTCAAGCGCATCGACGACCATGCGTATGTCAGCCGAATTCTTGCCCGACATACGTATGTGCGGAATTTCGATGAGCTCGAACGACGCTTCGTGCATGTCGGATTTGAACTCCTTGTATCTTTCCCAGTCGCAATAGGCTTTCTTCACCACGATGCTCCCCTTCAGAAGGAGGCGATCTAGCACCTTGTTGATGTCGAACTTGGCGTATTTTGCGTCGCGCACGCCTAGCGCGACGTTCTCGAAGTCGCAGAAAAGCGCCATGTTCACGGTGTCGCTCGAGACGGTCATTTCAGCTCCTTGTACATTGCGGAATGAGGGTCAGGTCCCCTCACGCTTCCTGGGCCCATAGAGTGGTTTCAAATCAATTGAACCAGCTTCGTGCGGCTTGCGGAAGCTGCATTATCACATTGCCCATACCCGAGACACGATCCCTGCGTCCGAAAGGGTTGAAGTCCCAGGCTTCTCGGACTAGCATCATCGTTTCTGGGGGCAAGGCATGCATACCGAAGTTCACGTTCACGGCACGGTGTTATTGAGGACCGGCGTCAACCAAACGGATGTCGAGCTCGCGCTCAGAGCCTGGTTCGACTACGTCGACGTGGACGGCCTCGCCGACGCGCGCAGCGCCCATCAGGACGAGCCTGGAATCGCGTTCGACAGGCGGCGCCGCGCGCTGGAGATCTGCTGGACCGGGTACGTCGGGCGCAATTTCCAGCAATCGCTGGAGGGGGCGTTCGAGTCGCTTTCGCCGTACTCCGAGGAAGCGGCCGCAGTCGAGGTGAGCTACTACCACGAGGATGGCCAGGACGAGCACAGTTGGGTGTTCGTCGGTCCAACGCCCGAGTCGATCCGGGACATGCAGCGCAGGCGCATGATCGACGACCTTTCAGCGCTGCTCAGCCGCCATTTCGGTGATGCCGAGATCGGCGAAGTCACTGCTCTCGTCAATCAATTGTTTGCCCGCAGCGCGGCGGAGGGGCCTCAGGACCGAACGCAGACGCGCTCATCCGGTACTTCCGGGAAAAAGCATCTGCACTAGAGGTCGTTGGGTTCCAGCTCTGAGAGGGCGGCTCTCGGCTCGGCCTCGGAACCCTTTGATTTCCTAAAGTATTACATTCAATTCACACTGTAACACGCTAATTTACTTAGTGTTATATTATATCAAGCGGATTCTAGAAAACGCCTCTTAAGTCCCTGTTGTAGCTAAAAAAAACCCCTGTTTACAGCTTGACCACCCCTTTCGTTTCCTCTACAGTGGTGATAAGTAGGGTTTAGTGGGGAATTGTGGTGTTCGAATTCACCACTGGAAGGGGGAAGGTTGTTTCAAGGGGCGACAGAGCTAAGTCTCGACGCCAAGGGAAGGCTCGCGGTGCCTGCCCGGCATCGGGACGCGTTGCTATCGGGTGCGCGCGCGGTGGTACTCACCGCCCATCCCGATAGCTGTCTGCTTCTTTATCCCCGAATGGCTTGGGAGCCGATAGGCGCAAAGGTCCAGGCACTCTCAAGCTTCAATGAGCAGGCCCGCTGGTGGCAGCGGTTGCTGGTCGGCTTCGCCGAAGAGCTCGAACCCGACGCTCAGGGGCGCATCCTCGTGTCGCCCGCGTTGCGCAAGTTTGCCGAACTCAAGAAAGACGTGATGCTCGTGGGGCAGGGAAGCCATTTCGAGATTTGGGATGTCGCCGCGTGGGACGAACGGCTTACGCGGGCTCTTGCGCAAGTGGGCACTAACCCGCCACCAGGCACCGAAAACTTCTCGCTGTGAACGCCAATGCACACCTCCCCGTTCTCCTTCACCCGGCAGTCGACGCGCTCTCGATCGAATCGCGGCGTGACGGCACGTTTGTGGACGCGACGTTCGGCAGAGGTGGACACAGCCTTCTGATATTGCAACGGCTCGCGCCTCACGGCCGGCTGATCGCGATCGACCGGGACCCGGAGGCGATGGCTGTTGCGCACGAGATTCGCGACCCGCGCTTCACGCCGGTCCACGCGCGCTTCAGCGAATTGGGGGCGATGCTCGACGCGCTGCGCGCGGGCGGCGTCGACGGAGTGCTGTTCGATCTGGGCGTGTCCTCGCCCCAGCTCGACGACGCGCAGCGCGGCTTCAGTTTCCGCTTCGACGCCCCGCTCGACATGCGCATGGACTCGACGCGGGGCACGAGCGCAGCGGAGTGGCTTGAGCGGGCAGACGAGGCCGAGATCAGGGAGGTGTTGAGCGGCTATGGCGAAGAACGGTTTGCTAAAC
Source organism: Burkholderiales bacterium (assembly GCA_036522335.1). GTDB lineage: Bacteria > Pseudomonadota > Gammaproteobacteria > Burkholderiales > SG8-39 > VBDM01. Next base: position 4,611 of record DATDGA010000440.1, on the reverse strand, counting down.
AGATTGCAAAGGCGATTGTTGCTGCTCGGCGAAGAGGGCCTCTCCGGCGGACCGGGGAACTTGCCGCTCTCGTGGTTGCGGCCGTCCGGACGCGTGAACCGGGGCAGGATCCGGCGACGCGGACGTTTCAGGCTATACGGATTCACGTCAATCAGGAGCTTGAGGAGTTGTCGCTAGCGCTGCCGCAGGCGCTCGCAGCGCTCAAACCCTCGGGGCGGCTCGCAGTGATCAGCTTTCATTCGCTCGAAGACCGCATCGTGAAGAACTTCATGCGTGAGGCGGCGCGACCCGCGTTGCCCGAGCGCCTGCCGGTGAGGGCCCGGGAGCTTCCGGTTCCGAAACTGCGCATCATCGGTAGACCGGTCAAACCGGGCGCTGAAGAAGTCCGGGCCAATCCACGTGCGAGAAGCGCGGTGCTGCGCGTCGCCGAGAAAACTGCCTGACCGTTCCATGACCCGAATGAACCTGCTCCTCGTAGTAGTTTTGACCGCGTGCGCACTCGGCTTGGTGACCTCGCAGCATCAGGCGCGCAAGCTCTTCGGGGAACTAGAGCAGGAGCAGGAACGTTCGCGCCAGCTCGAGGTCGAATACGGTCAGCTGCAGCTCGAAGCAAGTACGTGGGCGGTGCACGCACGCGTCGAACGCATCGCCAGCCGCCAGTTGCACATGCGTATTCCAGACGCGAAACGCCTCCAGATCGTCCGGCGGCAGGAGGTGGCGAAATGAATTTCGCCGCTAGTCCGGTCCTTGCGCTCACACTGCCCATTTGGCGTTCGCGGTTCCTGCTATACCTCTTTATCGCGTGCTTTGGCGTGTTGCTCTGCCGCGCCGTCTACCTTCAGGGCCTGAACAACGATTTTCTTCAGGCAAAAGGCGAATCGCGATACAGCCGGGTCATCGAGATTCCGGCGAATCGGGGTCGGATCCTGGATCGCAACGGCGAGGCGCTCGCGATTAGCACGCCGGTCAAATCGATCTGGGCAATCCCGGGCGAGGTGCACCCGAGCGAACGGCAGCTCGCGCGCCTGGCGTCGCTGCTCGAAATGGCGCCGAGTGAGATCGAGAAACGGCTCACCGGCACGGGCCGGGACTTTGCTTTCCTCAAGCGCCAGATCCCGCCGGAAGTGGCCGAGCGCGTCGCCGGCCTGCGCATTCCGGGCCTATTTCAGAGCCGCGAGTATCGCCGCTACTACCCGAGCGGCGAAGTCATGGCGCACGTGCTCGGATTCACCGGGGCGGACGATGTCGGTCAAGAAGGGGTCGAACTCGCATTTCAGGACGGACTTGCAGGCAAGTCCGGCAGTCGCCGCGTGATCAAGGACCGGCTCGGCCAGACCGTCGAGGACGTCGAATCGATCAAGAGCGCGCAAGATGGGCACGACCTCGCGCTGGCCTTGGATGCCCGCATCCAAAACCTCGCTTTCAGTCAATTGAAGGCCGCGGTCGCTCAGCACCGGGCGAAAGCCGGCGGGATCGTGGTGCTGGATGTCGATACGGGTGAGCTACTTGCGCTCGCCAACTTCCCGACCTACAACCCCAACAGCCGCAACAACCTTGCCGGCGCGCAGCTCCGCAACCGCTCGTTGACCGATACATTTGAACCGGGCTCGACGCTCAAACCCTTTACCGTCGCGCTCGCGCTGGAAGCGGGAAGGGTGAGGCCGGACTCCGTGATCCAGACTGGGCCAGGAACTTTCAATGTCGGCGCGGCCATCATCCACGATGCTCACGTAGAGCGGTCGCTCACCGTGGCACAGATTATCCAGAAGTCTTCCAACGTCGGGGCAGCAAAAATCGCACTCGGTCTTCCTGCGGAATCGATGTGGGAAATGTTCCGCGACGTGGGTTTTGGCACCGTACCGGGCCTGGGCTTTCCCGGGGAAGCCGCGGGGAAGCTCCGTCCTTATCGGAGCTGGCGCCCGATCGAACAGGCGACGATGTCCTTCGGGCACGGCATTTCGGTTTCGCTCGTACAGCTTGCGCGCGCCTACAGCGTGTTCGCGCGCGAAGGGGAGCTCATCCCGCTCTCCCTGCTCCGCGTGGATGTGCCTCCCGCCGGGCAGCGCGTGATGGCTCCGAAGACCGCGAGCGCAGTTCGCGCAATGCTGGAGCTGGCGGTCAACCGCAACGGCACTGCGCCCCGCGCGCAAATCATGGGTTATCGCGTGGCCGGAAAGACGGGCACCGCGCACAAGCAAGAGAACGGAGGCTATGCCGCGGACAAGTATGTCTCCTCGTTTGTCGGCTTTGCGCCCGCCTCACGCCCGCGCCTCGTGATCGCGGTGATGATCGACGAGCCCACCGCCGGCGGGTACTACGGTGGGGCAGTGGCGGCACCGGTATTCGCACAGGTGATGGCGGGCGCACTGCGCGTGCTCGACGTGCCGCCCGATGGGCCGATGCAGCCGATCGAGCTGCCGCCCGAAGGCGAGGAAGTGAAGGAAAGCGTTTAGGTGTGGGATACCAGCTCGAATACATCCAGCAGCGGCTCGCCGCGCAAGGAGCGCGCATGACGGGTCTCTCCGCCGACAGCCGCAACCTCGCTCCTGGGGAAGTGTTCCTCGCATTTCGCGGTGCGAGCCAGGATGGACGCGACTTCATTCCGAGCGCACTCGCGCGCGGAGCCGCCGCCGTTCTCTGGGAGCGCAAAGGTTTCGAATGGAACGCCGCCTGGCGGCTGCCGAACCTGGGAGTCGATGATCTGCGCGGACTTGCCGGTCTCCTCGCGCACGAGGTCTACGGGCGTCCCTCGGAGAAACTCTGGACGATCGGCGTGACCGGAACCAACGGAAAGACCTCGTGCAGCCACTGGATTGCTCAGGCTTGCGGAGCCTGCGGCGCTCGAACCGCGGTGATGGGGACGCTCGGCGCGGGTTTCCCGAACCTGCCGGGAAGCCAAGGACCGGGAAAGCTCGATGCGGGACTCAACACCACACCGGACGCCGTAGCGTTGCACCGTTCGCTCGCCAAGTTGCTCGCCGACGGGGCGCAAGGCGTCGCGATGGAAGTCACGTCGATCGGCCTGGATCAGGGGCGCGTCAACGGCGTCGCCTTCGGAGCGGCACTGTTCACCAATCTTTCGCGCGATCACCTCGACTATCACGGCGACATGGAGAACTACGCGCGCGCGAAGCAGCGCCTTTTCGAAACGCCGGGCTTGAAGCACGCCGTACTCAACCTGGACGACGTGCAGGGTGTGCATCTTGCCCGCCTGCTCGCCGGGCGCGGCCTCAGTCGCGCCGGCTACAGCTGCTTCGCGGGGGTCGCCGCCCGCTCGGGACTCGAACACTACGCCGAGGCGCTCGCGATCGAGCTTTCGCCTAAGGGAATCGCCTTCAACGTCAAGAGTTCCTGGGGCGAGGCACGCGTCGAAAGCGCCTTGCTCGGGCGCTTCAACGTGTCCAATCTGCTGGGAGTCCTCACGACGATGCTCGTCTCCGGGGTGCCCTTCGAAAGAGCCATCGCGGCGCTTGCGTACTTGCAACCCGTCGCGGGGCGCATGCAGCGACTCGGTGGAAGTGGCAAGCCTCTCGTCGTCGTCGACTATGCGCACACCCCGGATGCGCTGGAGAAGACTCTCGTTGCGCTGAAGGACGTTGCCCGCGCGAGCCGCGGGCGTCTCGTGGCGGTGTTCGGCTGCGGGGGTGAGCGTGATCGCGGCAAGAGGCCGCTTATGGGGACGGTTGCTTCGCGCCACGCCGATTCGATCGTGGTGACGAGCGACAATCCGCGCGGCGAGGACCCGGCTGCCATCATCGCCGAAGTCACGGCAGCTATTCCCGTGGAGCACGAATCGATAGAGGACAGACGCACCGCGATCCTCCGCGCCGTAGCCTCTGCGGGCGCCCACGACGTCGTCCTCATCGCCGGAAAGGGTCACGAGACCTACCAGGAAATCGCCGGCCGGCGACTGCCCTTCTCCGACGCGCTCGAAGCAGAAGAAGCGCTTGCGCGATGGAGCCGATGATGAGCTTGCGCGAAGCCGCGACCGCGATCGATGCGCGCGTCATCGGCGAGGATGTCCCCTTCGATTCCGTCTCAAGCGACAGTCGCACGCTCGAGCGGGGCGCGCTGTTCGTCGCCCTCGGCGGCGAGCGCTTCGATGGACGCAGGTTCATCGGGCCTGCGAAGGAGCGAGGCGCCTCCGCGGCGATGGTGTCGGAAGAACCCGCGTCAGGGGCGGACCTGGAATTGCCGTGCGTCGTGGTCAACGACACGCGCCTTGCGCTTGGCAGACTCGCCGCGCATTGGCGCGGGCGTTTCGACATTCCTTTGGTGGCTGTCACCGGCTCTAACGGCAAGACGACGGTGAAGGAAATGATCGCTGCGATCCTGCGCGCGCACTTTGGCGAGACATGTACCCTCGCGACCGAGGGAAACCTCAACAACGATATCGGCCTTCCGCTGACGCTGCTGAAATTGCGACGAAACCATCGCGCAGCGGTAGTCGAGCTGGGGATCAATCATCCTGGGGAAACCGCCGCCCTCGCGGCCATCGCGAGCCCCACGGTGGCCTTGGTGAACAACACGCAGCGCGAACATCAGGAGTTCATGAGGGGCGTCGCAGAGGACACGAAGCTCGTCGACGATCAGAACAAGCGCCACGCGACG
>DATDGA010000439.1:0-5758 GCA_036522335.1 Burkholderiales bacterium | reverse complement strand
GGGCCGCTTCACCAGGCCGTGGATCACCAGGCGATGTTTGTCCGGGTCGATGTCCGGAGTGCCGGAATGCACGATGGTGAAATGCAGCCCGTTCGGCGTGATGCTGCCGTTGATGAGGTGGTGAGGCGTGCGCGCGTGAGAAGTACGCGGCTCGCCGTTGGGATTGCTGAGCGTACGCGCGATCTTTTCCTCGAAGCGCGAGCGCTGCTCGTAGGGCCGGCTCGCGCCGCCGGGCGCGAGGCTCCACGGTTCCTCGGCGAGGGGCTCGGCCGCGGCGGACCGGACAAAGGTATAGCCCATCATGGCTCCGGCGACGGCGGCGCCACTCTTCAGAAACGCGCGGCGGTGCAACAGCCCGTTTGCGGCAATTGCCTCTACGCCGTCCCATTCTGTACCTGGTTCCATTGGCGTCCTCCTTTTCGGGTTTTCGCTCAAGCCACGATGGTTTTCCATTTCCCCGCGAGCCGCTCCGCGCCGCGCAAGCTGAGCGCAAAGATCGTGTAGGTCGGGTTCGAAGCGCCGCTCGTGGGAAAGATCCCGGGCCCGGCGACGAAGAGGTTGGGGATCTCGTGCGTCTGGCCGTAGCTGTTGACCACCGAGTTCGCCGCGCCCGTGCCCATGATGGTCCCGCCCATCAGGTGGATGGTCGGGATATTCCCGCGCCCGGACCAGGCTTCCTTGGCGCCGGCGGCCTTGGCGATCTTGAGCCCTTCCTCGAAGTTCGCGTTCCACACCGCGCTCACGTCCTGGTCGTAGCTGTGGACGATCCTGCCCAGAGGCATGCCGAACTCGTCCTTGTCGGTCGCAAGCTCGACCCGGTTCTCGATGTTCGGCATTTCCTCGCCGAAGGCGTTGATGCGGGTCAGCCCGCGCGCCGCGCGCTTCATGAACGCGTGCAGGTCGGCGCCGAACAGATCGAGCCGCGCGTTGGCAAACCCGCCCAGATCGCTCGTCTTCAACGCGGAACCGGCGACGATGAACGAGCTGCCGAACGCTCCCTTGTGGCTGGTCTTGCCGTAGCGGTCGTAGGACATGTATTGCGCGCCGGTGGTCCCCATGTGGTTCTCGACGTTTTCGTCGAAGATCGCCCAGGTGCCGGAGGCGAAATGCGTCATCATGTACTTGCCGACCAGGCCGTTCCGATTGGCGAGACCCTTCGGGTGCGCGCCGTTCGCGGAATTGAGCAGGATGCGCGGGTTCTGCGCCGACCATGCGGCGAGCACCACCACTCTCGCCGGCTGGAATTGCTTCTCCTTCTTCTGGTCGTAGTACTCGACGCCGGTGACGCGGGTCCCGTTGCCGTTGGTGAGAACGCGCGTGACCGTGCTCCAGGCGCGGACTTCGACTCCGGCCTTTCTCGCGTCGCCCAGGTAGGTAACGAGCGGGTTGGAGAGCGCGCCGGTCGGGCAGCCGACGTGGCACCAACCGTCGTAGATGCACGCCGGGCGCCCCTTGTACTCGGTCGAGTTCATGCCGACGGCGGCCGGCACCATGCGGATTCCGACCGCTTCGAATCCCTTGAGCCAGATCTCTCCGTTGCGGAAGGTCTTCATCGGCGGCATCGGATAGGCAGCACCCGCCGGCCGCCAGATCTCCTCGGCCTTGGCGTCGCCCGAGACGCCGACGTCGCGCGCCACTTTGTCGTAATAAGGCGCGACGTCCTTGTAGTCGATCGGCCAGTCGAGCCCGCGGTTATGCTCGCTCTTCACCTTGAAGTCGTTCTGCAACAGGCGCGGGAAATTCGCAAAATAGTGCAGCGCGGCTCCGCCGACGCCCCAGCCCGACTGGTAGGCGTACCCCATCGGGTTCTTGCCCTCGAGGATGAACGGAGCTCCGGCGGTCTTGATCCGCCGTCCCCAGAAGTCCGAGCTGATCAGATCGGAGAGTTTCCAGTCGGGTCCCTGTTCCAGGACCACGACTTTCTTTCCGGTTTTCGCGAGCACCGCGGCGTAGACGGCACCCGAGGCACCCGCACCGACGATGACGACAGCCGCTTTTTCGAGCTTGGCCATGTCACCACCTCTTCTCGGGCGCGATGTGCGCCATGTAGGGGATGCCGAGCGATTCGTAGCCTTCCATGGTTCCGTAGACCACGTCGACGGCATCGCTGCGCGTCACTAAGTAGATGAACGGCCCGGGCGGCCCCTGCCAGCCGTCCAGCTTGTTCTGGCGCATCAGGTCGACGAACTCGCGCTGCTCGATCGTATTGAGCTGCGCGAAGCGAACGCCGCCGCGCGCCTGGCTCGCCCTGTCCATCGCGCCGATCGCAGCCCGGTAGAAGTTCGCGTAAGGCGGCTTGACGTTGAGGATGCGCGCCTCGAGCAGCGCCTCTTCGGGCGGAACCGAAAGCTGCTGATCGATGAAATGCGAAATCCCCGCCGCCCGCGCGCCGGGAAGGAGCGTCTCGCCCAGCGCCTCCAGGGTCTCGGCTTCGTTGGCCTTCAGCAGACGGAAAGGCACGCCCTGCGCACGCGCCTCGCGTGCGGTCAGGAGAACCTGGGCTCCGCCCACCGTGAACGCGAGCGCGCCGAGCGCCGCGCCGCGGATGAAATCTCGTCGTTTCAACTCGTGCATGACATCCTCCTCGACATGATGGGTGCCGCTACTCCAGATTCGCTCTTTCCTGCGCGCGAATGTCGGCGGTATAGAACTGCCCCGTGGCGACCAGGGTGATCTTCTTCAGAGCCCCGCCCTTCTTTCCATCCCGCAGCGGACTGAAATCGACCGTGACTTTGTCCCCGGGTTTCACTGCGGTCCTCGACCATCCCCCGGCCCTGACCAGATTGCCCGGACTGGTCATCTCCATCAGCCACATCGTCGGTTCGTCGCCGTCCTTGACGGTGCCAAGAACGAAGATCGCCACGTGAGGATTGGTCCAGTGCACCTCCTTCACCACACCGGCAATCTTTACGCTCCTGGCGTGGTCGAACATCGTCGTGGAGTGGTGGGCCGCAACCGGATCGGCGGCCGCGGCCAGGCCGAGTGAGGCGCACCAGGGGATGATTCCTTTGAGATAGGGCTTCATATCGGTGCTCCGTTGTCGGGTCGTCTCACTCGATGGTTTCATTCAGGGGCAATGCGGTTGCCGCCGACATTGTGCGGCGTATAAACGAAAATCTCATTGCCGTCCTTGTCGGTCTTTTCGACGTGGTAACCCTCGAGGCAAACACCTTCGACGATGTCGAACTTCCTCGCCCGCTGCCTGAAAAATATCCGCGTCGTCTTCCAGGGCTGGGTCAGCACTTTGGGGGCGATGACTTCGAGATCGACGTGCAATATGTCTTTGCCGGCAAGGTGCATGCGCTCGATGACGCGCATGTCGCCGTTGTTCGGCACGCCCGCGGCCTCGCTGATGGCGATGAAGGCTTGCGGACGGATGCCCACCGTGTCGACGACGAGCGTGTCTCCCTCCCAGTGGCCGATGGAGTGGCCGTGGAAAGTCGGGTCCGGGTCGTCGGGATGAGGACGGCCGTCGGTATAGATCCGGCGCAGCCGGTTGCCGTCGGACTCACCGAGCAGGGTGACGCGGCCCGGAGTGAACAGGATCTCCATGGCGTTGTGGGTGACCAGCATCCATCCAGGCATCGCCTCGGGCAGGCAATTCACGAACAGAGGCGGAGGACGGCCCGCCTTCTCCTCGGCCAGCTGATGGGCGACCAGTGCGGCTGCCTTGGGGGTCCAGGGCGGCATGTTGGTCTTGGCCTGGGCATCCTGATCGGTGATTTTCGGATTCCAGACGCCGCTCCAATCCGGCAGCCTGGCCAGGTCGGCCCAGTCCTTCGCGGCCGGGGGCGGATTGATCACGGGTTTTTCTTTGGCGGGCTCGGCGGCCCGCACGAGCGCGGCAAGTGCCAAGGATGCCAGCAGCATTGCGCGAAGACGGTGCCTCATGCGATCCCTCTTCAGTCCCGGGTGGCGGCCACAATACTACTACTGTTGAACTCGATCGGTGTCGATTGGCGGTTTCGCCGAATCGATCACCCGGCCAAAGGAGTCGGGTGCAAGCTGAATCCCACCCATCGGCCGAAGGCGACCACCCCGATCCACAGGAACAGGGAAACCGCACCGGCAATCCTCGCCGGCAAGGGATTCTTCTGATCGGGGATTCCCCAACGCTCGATATCGCGGCCGGCGAACAAATGAAAGACCGACATGTTAAGGGCGGCCAGGACCAGAAAGAGGAGCTTCGCCTGAAAATAGGAATTGTGCGCGTAGTTGAAGGCATTGGATGCAAAGAGCAGCGCGCCCGTGATTGCTGCCACGGCGAATGCCGTCCAGGTGCAGCGCAATACTTCCGAGGCCAGGCGCCCGGCGGGGCGCTCGCGCGAGGCGAGCCCGATCAGCCGCAGATCGACGATAGCGATCGATCCGATGACCAGGGTAATGGCGAGCACATGGAAAGACTCGACCCAGGGAAACAGACTCTCGTTCTCACGGATGAGCGTCGCGATCGAGGTCTCCTCCAGCGTTCGCAGCAGCGTGTCGATATCCATGTTGGTTCAGAAGTAGGCGATCCAGCGACCCGCGAAAACGATTCCCGCCCACAGGAGCAGCGAAAATACCGCGACGATCCGGGCGGCTCCGCGCCGGCCCTCCCAGAACGCGGGGTTCCTTCCGAGTGGGACCTGAGCGCTCAAGGTGACGATCATCGCAGCCACGAGGAGCGCCATCTTCAGCTGGAAGACCGGATTCGCCAGCGATCGCGCCGGTTCGCCGACGATCATGACGGCGCCCGTAGCGAGCAGCACCGGCAGGGTCCACCAGATGACGGGCCGGAAGCGTGCGGAAACCCGCGCGAGCGACTGATCGCGCCAGAGAAGGCCCATCAGCCGCAGATCGATCATGAGGACCGAGGACAGGACGGCCGCGATCGACAGAATGTGTACCGTCTGCACTGACGGGACGATCCACCCGGCGCTCTGGATCGTCTGACTCAGAGGGGTCTCCTCGAGCCACGAGCAGAAATCAAGGAGCGCTCGCGTCCGCATCGGATCGATCAGGGAACCGATGCGTAGCGTCGATGGCACGCACTGCATACGCGGTAGAGGTCCTCCCCCGCCGTGAACAGCGCATCGATATTCCTGGCCTCGGCGGCCTTGCGCGCGCCATTGGCGGCATCGGTCAATGCACGGGCGAAGCCCATCCACGGGCCGCGATCTCTGGCGCGCCCATCCATCATCAACAGGTTTCCGGATTCGGCGACGATCGCCGCGCTGTTGCGCACGGCGTCCCATTGCTCATCGGTACGCGGTGCGAGCTCTTTGGTGCCGGCTTCCGTGTAGATGGTTCCGACCGAGTCCCAGATGACGTCCACGGACGGATCGACGATCCAGGCCATGAGCTCCTTCACATTCACGGCCGTATCGAAAGGCGGCGCCGCAGGATTCGCGGGCGGCGTCAATGCGCTGCAGCCGAGTACCCCGAGGACCCACAGCGCGCTCAACGGAACCCATCGCAGGACCCTTCGCATCTCGTCACCCGTTGCGAGCCCGAGCGCGATTCTAGGCCAACTCCGGCTTCCACACACAAGCGCGCTAACAAATCAAATGCGCGCGCGCTTGGGCTGCGCGCCGCCCTTCTCCTTGCGGCCGGCGCCGGGGATCGTCAGCTTCCGTCCTTCCCGAAGTATTCGTTCGCACTCTTCGGCAGTGGTCGGTTTGGCGAAGAGATAGCCCTGCATTTCGTCGCAGCCGTTCGAGCAGAGAAAGGCGAGCTGGGCTTCGGTCTCGACGCCCTCCGCGACGACTTTCAGCCTGAG
>DATDGA010000438.1:0-1973 GCA_036522335.1 Burkholderiales bacterium | reverse complement strand
TTCGCATCCTGCGCCGCGCCCGGCCGGCTGTCGTGGAGCAGCACGCGGATCCCGGCTTGCGCGGCGACCTGGGCGATGCCGCGTCCCATGACGCCGGTGCCGATCACAGCGAGGCTCAGATCGGGTCGGGAAACGTCCAGGGGCATGGGGCGGGCGAGGAAAAGACGATTCTATCGCGGTTCGAACGCATTCCGCGTTGACGTCGAGTCGCGTTTTGGGCAAGCTTCGGGCAGCACGCAGGTTCGTCTACCCCGGAGAGGAGCCGCATGCATTCAGTCGTACGCAAGCTCGCGCTGCTCGGTCTGTTGTTTGCCCTGCCGGCGATTGCGCAGGATCCTTCGGCAGGCTCAGGACAGGGATTCCCGTCCAGGCCGATCGTCCTGATCTGCCCCTGGCCCGCGGGCGGCTCGACTGATACCCATCTGCGGCGCTTCGCGGAGATCGCCGCGAAATACCTCGGCCAGCCGGTCCTGATCGAGAACAGGCCCGGCGCCGGAGGGACGGTAGGCCCGGGCCATGTGGCGCAAACCGCCAAGGCCGACGGTTATACGCTCTCGCAGATGCACATGGGCGCCTTGCGCATCCCGCACATGCAGAAGCTTGCCTGGGACCCGGTGCGCGACTTCACCTACATCATCGGTCTGTCGGGCTATACCTTCGGCGTGGTGGTGAAGAGCGACTCGCCGTTCAAATCCTTCGGCGAGCTCCTCGACTATGCCAAGGCGCATCCCGGAAAAATGTCCTACGGATCCACCGGAACCGGCACCTCGCCGCATCTGCTGATGGAGGAGGTGGCGCTGAAAACCGGTGTCGAATTCCTCCACGTGCCGTTCAAGGGCAACACCGATTCCACGCAAGCCCTCCTCGGCGGGCACGTCATGGCGCAATCGGATTCCAGCGGCTGGGGCCGTTTCGTCGATGCGGGCCAGTTCAGGCTGCTGGTCACCTTCGGCGGCAAGCGCACCAAGCATTGGCCCGCCGCGCCCACCGCGAACGACCTGGGACTGGACATGGTTTACAGTTCCCCCTACGGCATCGTCGGCCCGCGCGGAATGGATCCGCGTATCGTAAAGGCGCTGCACGACGGCTTCAAGAAGGCGCTCGACGATCCCGAGCACCAGAAGGTCCTCGACCAGCTGGATCAGGAGTTGTGGTATCAATCGAGCGAGGACTACGCGAAGTACGCCCGCGAAACGTTTCAAAAGGAGCGGGCGCTGATCGAGCGGCTGGGGCTGCTCGCGAAATAGACAAAGCGCAAGGAGGAGATGCCATGTTCACAAAGATTCTGTTGGCGTACAACGGGTCGCGCGAGGGCAAATCGGCCTTGCTCGCCTGCGCCGAGATCGCCTCGTTCGCGAAATCGGAAACCCACCTTCTCGCGGTGGCGGGGATGCCCTCGAACATGTTCCTCACCGAGGGTTTCCTCCCCGAGGAGCTCCTCGAGGAGGAGAAGAAACGCGCGCAGGAAATATTGAACGAAGGCATAGCCCAGCTCAAGCAGAAGGGATTCACGGTTGCTGGGCACCTGGCGGTCGGCGAGCCGGTCGAGGAGATCTGCCGGCTGGCGGTGGAGCTCAAATGCGACGTGATCGTGGTCGGTCACAAGCAGAAGGCCTCCTTCGGCTCGCGCTGGTGGCGCGGATCGGTCGGGAAGACCCTGCTCGACCAGGCGCCGTGCAGCATCTTCGTCGCGCAGACACGCGACTGATTTTCACCGCCCGGGACGCCGGGCGAAGCGCTGCTGTAGGGAAGTCGCGCCCCGCTCAACCTTTTTCACCGTGGATCGTTATGCCCCATGTACTCATTGGGGCGACGGTCATGCGGTGGCAGTTTTGGTTGAGGCGCGGCAAAGAAGCTACTTCGGCGGCAAAGTACGCCGCTGAAGTGCTCTACGCCAGCTGGATTCCCCCGCTTCCTCAGGCCGTCGTCGCGCAGGTCGCACCCGTGCGCGCAAGGAACGAGGTAGCCGATAT
>DATDGA010000437.1:0-8564 GCA_036522335.1 Burkholderiales bacterium | reverse complement strand
CCGCGATCTTGACCGACCGATAGCGGAACGGCGGAGCAACTCCGTGCAGAGCTTCGCTGCGCGCGGTGTCGATCAGACCGTGAGTGGCTGCCAGTACGCACGCAGGGTCAGTCGCGGCGGCGTCGCCCGTGAGGTGGTAGGCCTGACAGCGGCAACCGCCGAAATCGATCGCACGCTTATTGCAGCTGCGGCAAGGCTCGGGCATCCAGGCCTCGCCTCGAAAGGCGTTGAAGCCCGGCGAGTCCGACCAGATCTCGGAGAGATTCCGCTCACCCACGTTCTCGAACGTCAATCCAGGCAAGGTATGCGCAGCATGGCAGGGAAGGGCGAGTCCATCGGGGCTGACGACGATGAAGCGCTGCCCCCAGCCGTCCATGCAGCTCTTCGGGTGGTCGGAATAATAATCGGGCATAACGAACACGACTTCCATCCGCCCGCGCAGGCGTTTTCTCGTCTCGAGGGCGACGGCGCGCGCGCGATCGAGCTGATCGCGCGTCGGCAGCAGGGCATGCCGGTTGACGAGCGCCCAGCCCAGGTACTGGGTGTTGGCGAGCTCCAGCCGGTCGGCGCGCATGCGTTCGGCGAGCGCGATGATCTCGGCGACGTGGTCGAGGTTATCGCGGTGAAGGACGACGTTGAGCGTGAGCGGCATGCCCAATTCCTTGACCCACTTGGCCACTTCGAGTTTCTTCTCGAATGAGCGCAGCCCGGCGATCCGGTCCGAGGCTTCGGCCGTCACGTCCTGCACCGAGATCTGCACGTTGTCCAGTCCCGCCGCGCGGAAGCGCGCGAGGCGCTCGCGTGAAAGGGGAATGCCGCTCGTGATCAGATTGGTGTAAAGGTCGAGCTTCCGCGCGCCCGCGATGAGCGTTTCCAGATCCTTGCGCACGAGCGGTTCGCCCCCGGTGAGATTGAGCTGAACGACACCGAGGTCTTCGGCCTCGCGGAAGACGCGCAGCCAGGTCGCCGTGTCGAGTTCGTTGCGCCGCTTCGCCAAGTCCGTCGGGTTCGAACAATAGGGGCATCTCAGCGGGCAGCGATAGCTCAGCTCCGCCACGAGCGTGTAAGGCCGGAACTCGCCGCTCAAGACACCTCCTGCAACAGTCCGCGCTCGGCCAAGGCCGAAAGAAAACCCATCACCTCGCGTTCGATAGCCGCTGCATCCTTGCAGTACTTTGCCGCCAACTGATCGACGATGGCGGCGACGGAATGCTCGCCGGTGCACAGATGAGCGATATCGGCGGCCGTCGGGTTGAGCACGAGGCCTTTCTCCGGATAGAGCAGCATGTAACGCTCCGCCTTGCGATCGTAGCGCAGCCGCGCCTTGGCAGCGATGCGCGGGCAGGTATCGCGCGAAATCATCGCGGCCCGCCGGATCCCCAGCCGGGCTCGATATAGGCAGCGTACACACTATCGAGAAGCTGCCACAGGATTTCGGTTTTCCTGATGAGTGCGGCCACGCAACGTTCCTGCAGCTCGTAGCTGGTGGCGCGCTGCACCACGAAATCGATGGCTTCGGCGGAATCGCGTTGGGCACGCGTCACCCGTCCGCGGAAGTACGCGAGCATCTCCGGGCTGACCCAAGGGTAGTGCCTTTCCCATGCAAGGACGCGCCTGCTCATGATGTCGGGCGCAAAAAGCTCAGTGAGCGAAGAAGCCACGGCCTCGAGCAGGCTGCGGCTGCGCACCAGATCCACGTAGGCGTCGCAGGCAAAGCGTACTCCAGGCAGGACCGAGCGGCAGCTCGCGACGTCCTCGCGATCTAGGCCCACGCCTTCGGCGAGCCGCAGCCACAGCGCCAGCCCGCCTTCGCCTTCGACCTCGCCGTCGTGCTCGTGGATACGACGAATCCACATGCGTCGAAAGGCCGGATCCTCGGACTTGGAGACAATCAGCGCGTCCTTGATCGGGATGCGCGTCTGATAGTAGTAACGGTTGAGCACCCATTGCTGGAGTTGCTCGCGCGTGAGTTTGCCTTCGTGCATCAGCACGTGATAACGGTGCCGATCGTGATAACGCGCCTCGCCCTCGCGGCGCAGCCATTCGACGAGTTCAGCGCGCGCGAGCGCGGCGCGCTGCGGCGCGCTCACAGCCTTACCTCCATGCCGTCGTAGGCCACTTCCCAGCCGCCGAGTCCCGCCTGCGCGCGCTCGGGCGAGCGCGGTCGAAGGAGGGGGTTAGTGTTGTTGATATGGATATAGATCCGGCGCGGCGCACCGACGCCGGCGAGCGCCTCGAGGCTGCCGCCCGCGCCGCCGACGGGAAGATGCGCCATGTCCTCAGCGCGCTTGGTGCCGAGGCCGAGAGCGATCAGCTCATCGCTCGCCCAGAAGGTGCCGTCGAAGAACACGCAGTCGGCGCCGTCGAACGCAGTCCTCATGGGCGGGGTGATTGCCGCCGCGGCGGAAAAGTAGGCCAGCCGCTTTCCAGTGCGGTGATCCTGAATCAGTAGGCCGATGTTCTCGCCGGGATCGGAAGGGGCCGATCCTTCGAGATGGACCGGCGGTTTTCCCGGAGCGGGGATGGCCCTGACGACGAGGTCGCTCGGTTGGCCGTCGAGGCCGCTCAGTTCCGCTTCCTTCTCCGGATCTAGTGCCCGCCAGGTGACCTGCTCCGGAAAACGCTGAAGCGTGCGGTAGAGCACGTTGCCCTCGGTGAATCCGCGACGGACGCGGTCGGTCGCGTAGATCACGAGCGGATGGGATTCGCGCAGTGAGAGCAAACCCAGGCAGTGATCGAGGTCGCCGTTCGTAAGCAGGATCGCGGCGATCGGAGAATGGCGCGGCCCGCGCGGATGTAACGCAGCGCAGCCCTCGATCTGGGAACGGATTTCCGGCGACGCATTCAGCAGAAACCAGCGCTCGCCGTCGGCGCTGATCGCAACGCACTCCTGCGTCAGCGGGTTTGCTTCCAGCGCGCCTGAACGGACCTCACGGCAGTTGGGGCAGCCGCAATTCCACTGCGGAAACCCGCCTCCGGCCGCGGCACCCAGCACTCTGATATACATGTTGGATGCGCAGACACCCCTCCGCCCCTTCGGCCGCCGTCAGCCGGGACGGGAAAAACAGACTCGCTGCGGTGTCGGGCAGACGACTTAGAAGCCGGGTTCCCGGTCTTCGCCGGAATCGTCCTGGTAGGAATTGATCTCGGCATCCATCTTCACTTCGACAAACGTCGGTGTTTCCCAAGTCATCGGGTTAGCTCCTCGGTTGGTTGCAACGTCAAACCCTGCAAGGCACGGCTTTTTATTGTCGGTGGAGTATATCACCACGGGATCGGTCGAGCGGCAAGAGCGGCCCACCCCGCTGGACTGACTCAGTCTGCCCCCTTTGTCGCGCTTGCATAAGCGGATCATGTCTGGATAAACTAGCTTGCGGTTCCAAGCAGTATCTTGGCCTTACCCGCCCGCCCGCATTCCGCCAAAGCAATGACACTAAGGAGGAGATATGAAATCGTATAGGGTTATATCCGCCGCATTCCTCGCGGCGTTCACGGCTGCCGCGTTCGCCCAACAGCCGCCCGCGGCCCCGCCGCCTTCCTGGCAGCAGGGCCGAACACCCGAGCAGGCCAGTTCAACCCTGCACCCCTTCGCGCCCCACCTGACCGGAAGGCCGTCGAGCGAACTGCCCTTGGACAAACTGAAAGTCCCGGCAGGCTTCAAGGTCGAAGTCTGGGCCGACGGCATCCCCGAGGCGCGCTCGCTCGCGCTCGGGGACAAAGGCACGGTGTTCGTCAGCAACCGGATCGCGAAGAACGTGTACGCCGTGGTCGACAAAGACGGCAAGCGCGAGGTTAAGACGATACTCAAGGGACTCAACGCCCCGAACGGCGTCGCGTTCAGCAAGGGCACGCTCTACGTCGCCGAGCGCCACCGCATCACGCGCTACGACGGCATCGAGAGCAGCCTCGACAATCCGTCCGAGGGCAAAGTGGTGATCGACGGCCTCGATCCTCAGACCCAGCCCGGCCACTTCTGGAAGTTCCTCGCGCAGGGGCCCGACGGCAAGCTCTACTTCAACGTCGGCGCTCCCGGCAACATCGTCATGCCGGGCTACTTCCAGGCTTCGATTTCTCGGGTCGATCCGAAGACCGGCGTGATGGACACTTATGCTCAAGGCGTGCGCAACTCGGTCGGCTTCGCCTGGCACCCGGTGACCAATCAGCTCTGGTTCACCGAGCACGGCCGCGACTGGCTCGGCGACGACTCGCCGAGCGACGAGCTGAATGTCGCGACCAAGAAGGGCCAGAATTTCGGCTATCCGTATTGCCATCAGGGCGACACGCTCGACCCCGAATTCGGGAAGAACCGCTCCTGCTCCGAGTTCACGCCCCCGGTGATTAAGCTCGGTGCGCACGTCGCTCCGCTCGGTATGCGCTTCTACACCGGCAAGATGTTCCCGGCCGAATACCGGAACAACATCTTCCTGGCCCGGCACGGCTCGTGGAACCGCACCACCAAGCAGGGCTACGACATCTATCGCGTGGCGCTGAACGAGAACGGCAAGGTGGTGAACGCGGAGCCGTTCCTCACCGGCTTCCTGACGGACGAGAAGGCGGATCCGCCTATGTGGGGCCGGCCGGTCGATGTGCTGCAGATGAAGGACGGCTCGCTGCTGTTCTCGGATGACTACAACGGAATCCTGTACCGCATCAGCTACGCCAAGAAGTGAACCGTAGTTTGCGCAGCGCGGCGGCTTTTGCCGCCGCGCTTTCTTTTTTCACGGCGTCCGCGGCAAGCGGCGCCGATCCGCAGCTCTGTGCAGCCTGCCACGGCTCGGAGGGCAACTCCGTCATTTCGGCCAATCCGTCCATCGCGGCGCAGCCGGGGCAATTCATCTCGATGCAACTGTTTCAGTTTCGAGAAGGCAACCGCAAGGACCCGCAGATGACGCCGATGGCGGCGAACCTCTCCAACAAGGAGATGAACGAGCTTGCGGCGTATTTCTCGAAGCAGAAAGCGGCGGCTCCTTCGCACAAGACTGCGCCGGAAAGCGCCGCAGCCGGGCCGAACCTCGCCCAGCAGTTCAACTGCGTACAGTGTCACGGACCGGCGTTACTCGGCCAGCAGCACATTCCCCGGCTTGCCGGCCAGCAGTTCGAATATCTGAGAACGCAGCTGCGCGGCTTCAAGGCGCAGACCCGCGCCGATCTCGACGGCAACATGACTTCGGCGGCGCAGGCGCTCTCCGACAAGGACGTCGAGATCCTCGCCGACTATCTTTCCGGTCTTCCCGCTCCCTGACCCAGCC
The DNA here is from genome assembly GCA_036522335.1 of Burkholderiales bacterium. Taxonomy (GTDB): domain Bacteria; phylum Pseudomonadota; class Gammaproteobacteria; order Burkholderiales; family SG8-39; genus VBDM01. The sequence continues at coordinate 3,315 of DATDGA010000437.1, read as the reverse complement.
GCGGGGCCGCAGTATAATGGTGCGTCGCAACAGGATCCACCATGAACAGACCCATACGAGTCATCCAATTCGATCGCCAGATCGGCGGCACGGCCTGTGCCGCCGAAGCATGGGCAAAGGTGCCCGAAGCTCTTGGCTTGCGAGAACGCCGCGCGCTCAAAACGCGCATCAAACGGTTGTTGCAGGAGCGTGACGCGGCGCTCCTCGCCCACTACTACGTCGATCCGGATATTCAGGACCTCGCCGAGGAGAGCGGCGGCTGTGTTGCCGATTCGCTGGAGATGGCGCGCTTCGGCCGCGCTCAAGAAGCCTCGATACTGGTCGTGGCGGGCGTACGTTTCATGGGCGAGACCGCGAAGATCCTCAATCCCGAGAAGCGCGTCCTGATGCCGGACCTCGACGCAACCTGCTCGCTCGACCTGGGCTGCCCGTCCGAAGAGTTTTCCGAATTCTGCGATCTGCATCGCGACCGCACAGTGGTGGTCTACGCGAACACCAGCGCTGCGGTCAAAGCGCGGGCCGACTGGGTGGTGACTTCGTCGATTGCGCTCGATGTCGTACGAAACTTGCATGATCGCGGAGAAAAAATTCTTTGGGCCCCCGACCGGCATCTGGGCGCCTACGTGCGCAGCCGCACCGGTGCCGACATGCTGCTGTGGCACGGCGCCTGCGTGGTGCACGAGGAGTTCAAGGCGTTGGAGCTCGAGCTCTTGAAGAAAGAGCACCCTCTAGCCAAGGTGCTCGTCCATCCGGAATCCCCTGCCGAAGTGATCGAGCTCGCAGACGCAGTCGGCTCGACCACTCAGATCATCCGCGCCGCGCAGGCACTCGGGGCCGACGAATTCATCGTCGCGACCGACAGCGGCATACTGCACAAGCTGAAGATGCTGATGCCCGAAAAGCGCTTCATCGAAGCGCCGACGGCCGGAGCCGGCGCGACCTGCAAGAGCTGCGCGCATTGTCCGTGGATGGCGATGAACGGCCTTGCGAACCTCGCCGAGACCCTTGAGACCGGCACGAACGAAGTTCATATCGATCCCGAAATTGCACGCCTCGCGTACGCGCCAATCGAGCGCATGCTTGCCTTCGCTGAGTCCAGGGGCGTCGAGGTGCGCGCAGCCGGCGATCTCGCCAGGGACGGTGCGCTGTTCACAGACGTCGGACCGGCCTGAGTTCAGTCCGGGTAGAATCCGTCGACACCGTCCCTTCGGAGCAGCAGTGTCCGCGTTGCCCCTGTTTCATCTTGCCTTTCCCGTCACGAGCCTCGCCCAGGCGCGCGCCTTCTACGGCGGGCTGCTCGATTGCCCGGAAGGGCGCAGCTCGGACGACTGGGTGGATTTTGATTTCTACGGCCACCAGATCGTCGCCCATCTCGCGCCGGAAGAAGCCGGCCACCGCGGTACCAGCACCGTGGACGGAGACGACGTCCCGGTGCGGCATTTCGGCGCGATACTGCCCATGAACGATTGGGAACAGCTTGCGGCGAAGCTGAAAGCCGCAGGTACCCGCTTCATCATCGAGCCGCACGTGCGTTTCAGGGGCGAAGCCGGCGAGCAGGCGACGATGTTCCTGCTCGATCCTTGCGGCAACGCGCTCGAATTCAAGACGTTCAAGGACATCGGGCGGCTGTTTGCGAAGTAAGCTGCGGCACACTTGGCGGATACCCGCGCCACGGGGATAATCGGAGAAAAACCGGACAGGCCGCCATAGCGACCGGAGTCTTTCAGGGACACATTCCACAGGAGGGAAAGCAATGAGAGTTTTCGCATCCGTTCTTTTCGCGTCTGCGCTCGCGCTCTCTGGCGGCGCGTTCGCGCAGGAAAAATACAGTCTCTCGATCGCGACCGGCGGCACCGGCGGCGTTTACTACCCGTTGGGCGGCGGGCTCGCCAACATTCTGTCCAAGTACGTGCCGGGAATGCAGGCCACGGCCGAAGTGACCGGTGGCTCGGTGGACAACCTCAAGCTCATCGCGAGCGGCAAACCCTACATAGCCTTTTCCATGGCCGACGCTGGCCAGGATGCGTACCGCGGCGAGGACAAGTTCAAAGGCACGAAAGTGCCGCTCAAGACGCTCATGGTGCTCTATCCCAACCGCATGCACGTCGTCACCATCGAAGGCACGGGCATCACGAAGATGGCTGACCTGAAGGGCAAGCGCGTTTCGACCGGGTCGCCGGGCAGCGCCACCGAAGTGATGGGTTTTCGCGTGATCGAGGCCGCGGGCCTCGACAAGGACAAGGACATGAAGCGCGAGCGCCTCGGCGTCGCCGAATCGGTGAACGCGATCAAGGACCGCAAGATCGACGCCTTCTTCTGGGTGGGCGGCCTGCCGACCGCGGCGGTGACCGACCTCGCCAACACGCCCGGGATCAAGATCAAGATGATCGACCACGCCGAAACCGTCGCGACGATGAACAAGAAGTACGGGCCGCTCTATATTGAGGACGTGATTCCAAAGAGCGTGTACCGGGGTATGGACACCGACAATCGCCAGGCCACCGTGTGGAACATCCTCGTCACTCACGAGTCGCTCAGCGACCAGAACGCCTACAACATCGTCAAGACCATCTTCGACAAGCGCGACGACCTGATCGCCGTGCACAAGGAGGCGGAGAACTTCAAGCTCGAGAACCAGAGGGTGGACGCCTCGCCGATCCCGTTCCATCCGGGGGCGGTGAAATATTTCGCCGAGCGGGGCGTCAAGCTCAGATAGGATTTCTGGGCTGTACGTTTCCGTTGCAATCATCTGGCTCATTCCCGACCGCCGCACCGAGGAGATTCTGGCGCAATCCACAGCGTGATAGCATTGCCGCCGAGGAGGCGGGATGATCGAGATCGCGAAGCCGGCGGCCGATGAGCCGGTCATCGATTCCGAAGCGCTGAAAAAGGCAGAGGAGTTCATCGAGCACGAGGAGGGCGCCAGCAACAAGTTGCGTGGCGCGCTCGGTGTTTTCGTTACTGCCGTCGCGGTGGTGATGTCGCTGTTCCACCTATACACCGCGTACGCAATCGTGCCGACGCAGGTTCTGCGCCCGGTGCACGTCGGCTTCGTGCTGTTCCTCTCGTATCTGCTGTTTCCCGTCGCAAAGCGCTACCGCCACCGAATCATGTGGTGGGACTGGGCCGCCGCTTTCGCCGCCGTCGCGGTGATCGCGTACATTCTCCAGGGTGGCGACGATATCTGGGACCGCAATACGTCGCCGGACAACTGGGACATCGTCTTCGGCATCGCGTTGATCCTCCTGATCCTCGAATGCATGCGCCGCGCCTCGGGCTGGATCATGCCCGCAGTGGTGATCGCCTTCGTCCTCT